>JBOFKE010000143.1:0-14641 GCA_051657185.1 Bacteroidales bacterium
GACGCTAACATTCACAACATCGTAAAACTATGCCTAGATCGGTAAATCACGTTGCTTCAAGAGCAAGAAGAAAGAAAATTTTAAAACTTACCAGAGGTTACTTTGGTGCAAGAAAAAACGTTTGGACAGTTGCTAAAAATACATGGGAAAAAGGTTTGACTTATGCTTACCGTGACCGTAAAGCTAAAAAACGCAACTTCCGCGCATTATGGATTCAGCGTATCAATGCTGCTGCTCGTTTGAATGGAATGTCATATTCTAAATTAATGGGTGGTCTTCACAAAGCAGGTATCGAAATCAACCGTAAAGTATTGGCTGATTTGGCTGTTAACCATCCTGAAGCATTTGCAGCTATCGTTGCTAAAGCTAAAAACGCTTAATATTTCGTATTAAGATAATGAGAGAGGAGCTCCATCGGAGTTCCTCTTTTTTTGATTATATTCTCAATTCGTATCAATATGCAGATCGCAATCACAATTTCTCTTCTTGTCATTTCCAATATCTTCATGACTTTTGCATGGTATGGCCATTTAAAGATGAAACAATTCAGCTGGTTTGAATCACTACCTCTGATTGGTGTAATCCTTTTCAGCTGGGCAATTGCTTTGTTTGAATACATTTTCCAGGTACCAGCAAACCGGATCGGATTCAAGGAAAATGGAGGCCCATTCACTCTGATGCAATTAAAAATAATACAAGAAGTTATCACCCTGACGATATTTGTTATCTTCAGTAATCTCTTATTCAAGGGTGAAAGCCTGCAATGGAATCACTTCGCAGCCTTTGGCTGTTTGATTGCTGCAGTGTATTTTGTTTTTATGAAATAATATATTCATAAACAATTTCCGCATGCCCGAATTAGTGTATTTATCTCCGACATTAAAGATAGAAACTCTTCATGTAAAACGGAAACGGAATGGCTTTATCTATCTGTAATCCTTATCCGTTTTTGTCTTCAAGGTCTGTTGGCCCATCCAGAGTTAAACACTTATAAATCAGCATTCTTATTACAGCAAATTTTAATACGTATCAAAATATTTTTTCATACGTATCAAACCAACTTTTCATACCTATGAAAAATTCGTTTAATACGTATCTAAATCCGGAGTCTTAAGGATACCTCAAAAAAGAAACGGCATATCTTTTCAGAGATACACTGTTTCTTTTTTGAGATATACCGTTTCTTCTCGACAAATAAGTCAATCTTTTTATCGATTGACTCAAGCTTCGCACTCCTCTCCCGTAGTTTTGCGATTTTAATCGTCACTATCGACACCAAAGAGATAAATAACTATATATCAACATATAAAAGGTGTCGATTCACCTTTTGAATCAACACCCAATCAGCACCAATTAGTACCTAATCGACACCAGAACAACAAACATGCCTGACTATTTATCACATACTTATACACAATAGGACTGATAGCGACGATTGATAGATGCTGTAACCTTAGTTTTTAAACAGGTAGTAATACATTTATTACATAGATAAATTTGCAGATCCGACTACGAACGATTACATTTGAAAATGTAGAGTCAGGAATCTTTTTGATTATCAGGATTCTGCTATTATCTAAAACTTAATTTATGAGAAACGTAAGAAATAATCTGGCTATCATAGCCTCTTCTATTCTTTTAACTACATCTTCTTTTTCCGTTGTTTATGCTCAAAACGACATAAATCCGGTTCGTAAATTTGAAAACTTACCTACATACAATAAAGCGGATCTCGGCTGTACTATAGACAATCGAGGTTATACATTTAAAATATGGTCTCCTTTGGCTGAAGCAGCTCGCGTACATATATATGAACAGGGACGCGGAGGGAAACCCGTTAAGAACTACAATCTGCACTTAGACCCGGCAACAGGTGTGTGGGCTTACACATCACAAGAAGATCTGATGAATAAATTTTATACATTTCAGATTAAAGTTGATGGGGAATGGCTGAATGAGACACAGGGTATCTGGGCTAAAGCGGTCGGAGTAAACGGAGATCGGGCTGCTATTATAGATCTTTCAAATACAAACCCTATTGGTTGGGAAAAAGACAAAGGTCCTAAGCTGGAGTCTATCACAGATGCTGTTATTTACGAAATGCATCACAGAGACTTTTCAATACATCCTAATTCAGGTATCGTCAATAAAGGGAAGTTTATAGCAATGCTTGAGAATGGCACCTTATCCGTAAATGGAGAAAAAACAGGTATTGATCATTTGAAAGAACTAGGAATAACTCACGTACATATACTTCCATCATACGATTATAACAGTGTTGACGAGACTCAACTACCTTCCAATAATTACAATTGGGGGTATGATCCGTTGAACTACAATGCCCCCGAAGGCTCATATTCAACAAATCCGAATGATCCGGCAAGCCGGATTCGCGAAATGAAGGAAATGGTTAAGGCACTGCATGATGCCGGTATCGGAGTTATTATGGATGTTGTTTATAACCATACAGCCATGTCTGATGGCTCTTCTTTCGAATTGTCTGTGCCAGATTATTATTACAGAAAGAAAGCTGATGGTTCATTCTCGGATGCTTCAGGTTGTGGAAATGAAACTGCTTCTGATCGACAACAGATGAGAAACTTCATTATTAATTCTGTGAAATATTGGGCTAATGAATATCATATCGATGGATTTCGTTTTGATCTGATGGCTATTCATGACACAGAAACAATGAATCAGGTTGCGAAGGAGCTGAAAGCGATCAATCCATCTATTTTTGTATATGGAGAAGGCTGGACTGCGGGTGACTCGCCTCTGCCGGTTGAGAAGAGAGCATTAAAAGAAAATGTTTCCAAAATGCAAGATATTGCAGTATTCAGTGATGATATTCGTGATGCAATCAAAGGGCATTATTCAAACGCGAAGGATCGTGGATTTGCGACAGGCAAAGCGGGTAATGAAGAGACGGTAAAAATTGGGATTGTTGCATCTACAGCCCATCCACAAATAGATTATTCGAAAGGGAATAACTCTAAATTTGCTTATGCATCTTCGCCGCAGCAAATAATCAATTATGTATCTTGTCATGATGATCTGACTCTGACAGACAAGTTGAATATTTCAATGGAGAACACTGCTGAAGCAGATCGTATAAAGGCTGCAAAACTGGCGCAAACAATTGTGTTTACATCACAAGGTACTCCGTTTATGTTTACTGGAGAAGAAGTTTTTCGTAATAAAAAAGGAGTGCATAATTCTTATAAATCTCCGGACTCAATAAATGCGATTGACTGGAATCAGAAAACACAATACAAAGATTTATTCAATTATTATCAAAATCTGATAGCTCTTCGCAAAGCTCATCCTGCTTTTCGTATGCGTACAGCAGAAGAAATTGCTAAGAATATTGTATTTGATAAAACGACTGCGCCAAATCTGATTTCGTATTCTATCAAGAATCATGCGAATGGAGATCAATGGAAAGAAATTAAATTAGTCTTTAATGGTTCATCTGAGGCTAAAAAAGTAAAGATACAAAAAGCTCGCTGGATAATTATCGGGCAGGATGGTCAGATAAACAAGGACGGGTTGGGTGAGTTTAAGGGTGGCGAAGTAAATGTTGCTCCCTATTCAGCCTTTATTATAGCAAGAGAATAGAATTAAAAGAGGCTGTCTGACAGTTATAAGTAACAATAAGAACTTATAATCTGTTAGACAGCCTCTTCATATTAATTAATTACTTCAACTGCTGAAAAAAGTTTATCCGAATCAAGCTCCAGTGTCATAAATGCACGATCTATCAACGGTAAGTTCGGATCAATGCTTTCATCCATGTATGATTTAGATTTGTCACTTAAGCGCATATCCCACCCTTTTCCGTTTTCATCAAGTAAAGTGAAGCGCATTTCATTCTCGGGTATCATAAAAAAGCGTTTACTACCCGGTGTAGCACCAGTAATAAACATAATACCATCTACCAGGCAATTTTGCATATAGGTCGTGAGAGTATATTTCGTAAGATCTTTTCCTTGATTTAAGAGATCCCGGACGATCAATGTGGCCGCATAAACTCCCAATGCTAACCCCGGACAAAGATGACCGTGTATTTGCCCGGCCTTTATCAAAAGCCCCGATAAATTGTTAGAACGGATATCTGCAAGTATATCAATGCGTGGATCTTGTTTGGAGACAGAGTTATGAATTAGTTCTTTTTCAAACAAAGAAGTATCACAGCATTTAATATCCAGCACAGGAGAATTATTTAATGCATCAAGACCAGTAACCCATAATATGTTCTTATCTCTTTTAAGAAATTTCACAGTCGTATGTGCCAGGTGATTGGGTCGATTCGGAGAACGGGTAGCGAATACTCCTCGCTCTTCTCTATTACGCAATTTAACAGTCAACGTAACATCAGACGCTCTATCCAGAAAATAGTAAACATCCAGAAATTCACATTTCTCAATGCCATCCAACCCCTCTGCAAACTGATCATTTAAACAGATACGTGATATACATTCTTTTATCAGTTCAGGAGAAGTCGATGAATCGAAATCATTAACAATATGTCCTATCGGCTCAATCTGTATCATAAATTCTTATTTTATTGTACGTTATTATCTTTATTCATTCGATGAGGGATGATATAGATATCATCAGCATCATTCAGTACTGTTACTTTAACATCAAATAAAGCCTCTATGTTTGCCGGAGTAAAAACATCGGAGCGTTCTCCCGAAGCAAATACGACTCCATCCCTCAACATCAGAGCTTGTGAACAGAACCGTGCTGCCAGATTTATATCGTGCATGGTTATTACAATCGTTATGCCTTTATTGGATAATGTGTATAATAATTCCATAACCATCATCTGATGATAAAGATCCAGATTAGCTGTGGGTTCATCAAGTAAAAGTACAGAAGGTTCCTGTGCTACTGCTCGTGCAATCATGACTCTTTGCCGTTGTCCTCCGCTTAATGCATCAACATGCCGCATGGCTAAATCCTCCAGATTAAATGCACGCAGAATTTTTGCCACCTTATTCAAATCCGAATCCGAAGGCTTCCATCTGATATATGGTTTACGCCCTAACAAAACAGCATCAAAGACACTCATTCCATATAGTCCTTCATTGTATTGCGGAATATAAGCTATAACCTTTGAGAGCTGATCGGGATCATAAGTATTCAGATTCTTTTCATCAAACTCAATACGCCCAAAGTGTATCTTTAAAATCCCATCCATACATTTCAGCAGCGTGCTTTTTCCGGATCCGTTCGGACCAAGTATTACAGCCAAATCTCCTTTACCGATAGATATATTCACCTTCTTAAGAGCATCTATACTATCATATCTGAAGGATACGTCATTTATATCAATATTCATTTTTCACCACGTTTAAGTAAGAAAAAAAGGAAGACCGGCACTCCCAGAAATGAAGTAATAATACCAACGGGTAAGATTACGGGAGAGAAGAGTAATCGGGCAGTCAAATCACAAATCATCAAAAACAACGCCCCGAAAATAGCTGAAGCAGGAATCAGAAACTCTTCATTAGTCCCGATAATACGACGAACAATATGAGGAACAACAAGTCCCACAAATGCAATCACTCCAAAGAATGAAACTACGATGGCCGTACATAAAGAAGTTGCGATCATACCCGTAATACGCAATCTTCGGGCATTGACTCCTAAGCTGACTGCATATTCATCTCCTGCTCTGAGTACTTTGTAATTCCATCTGTTTGCGTAAAAATAAAACAGTACCGGAATCGTAATGACGGATACATACAGTAATTTAAACCAATCGCTTTTGCCTAAATCTCCAAATGTCCAAAAGACGATCGAACCTAACTGAACATTATTTGCAATGTATTGCATAGCGGCTATACCTGCACCAAATAATGAGCTTATGATTACACCAGACAAAATAATTGTTTCGGGAGTAGATTTACGCACTTTCGCTATTAAAAGAATCAGTGCCAGTCCTATCAAACTTCCTATAAATGCACAAATGGTAACTATATATGGATTATCTACTATAAACATATCGCCTGATTTTTGTACCGCAGAACCCGCTCCCAGAAAAACAATGGCCAATGCTGCCCCAAATGCCGAGGCATTAGAAATACCCAAAGTGTAAGGCGAAGCAAGCGGATTACGCAACAAAATCTGCATAACAGAACCCGATACCGCCAAAGCCATTCCGGCAAGTATTGCTGCTACTATACGTGGCAGACGTACATGCAAAAGTATTAATTCGGATGTTGTCGTCGATTTACCCTGCAATAAGTCGATAAAATGCGCCCATCCTACCGTGCCGCCGCCCAGAACTAACGCTATAAGCCCACCTGCAACCAGCAATAGAAGCATTAGTGAAATATAGGCTTTATGCCTGCTACGATGCTGTTTGTATTTAAGTATTAACGGATCTTCATTCATAGGATACTATTTTCAGAATAACTACCCCATTCTTGTGATAAACGTTCACCAACAGGAACTCCGAGAAAACGCTTAGATATTTCATTCACTTTCGCTGTAACAGTTACATCCTGAAATTGATCGGGGTATAGCATTTTACCCATATACCATGCATTCATAAGCATTACTTCAAAATTTGAATGATAGTTATTATAAGGCCAGACTTTATAAACCGCTTTATCATTTACGGCTGTCAATAAAGCAAACAGATCCGGCTGATTCTTATAATTATCTTTAACCAACCCGACTCCATGCTGATCTATAAATATCACATCCGGATTCCATTCTATCAAGGCTTCAATATCAATATAGGTCCCTGTAATCGGAGAAACGTAGCGTGGATCTATTGATTTAGCCACATTATTTGCCAATACCATTTGTAAACCTGCATAATAGGGATCTGTGGATGTGATGTCTTTTGTTCCTTTATATGAAATACCACCTATATAAGCATTTACGCTTTTAGCTGATTTTGCAGCCCGTTCGGACAATTCGCTGATCTGTTTTTCAATGTAGTCTGTCAATGAATCTGTCTGAGACTGAGTACCCAATACCTCTCCGATCAGCTTCAATGAATTGATAAACACTTCCCGATTCATCCCAATATCTCCATATTCAAGTGTAATAACAGGGATACGAAGTTTATTTTGCAACTCATCGGCATCTGCTTTGGTTGTTGATGCCATAAAAATGATATCAGGACTGGAAGATAAGATCAATTCGGGATCACCTCCCATAGAAGGACCGACAGATGGAAGTTGATTTAATTCTGGGTAAGCATACAGATGAGTATAATCCCTGTTTTTCAATTCTGATTCTTCAACGCCACAGATGTAAGGTAATCCGCCTGCATATATCACTAATCGTATAGCAGAAGGTCTTATACAGACAATTCTGCTGATCGAATCAGGAATAGACACTTCTCGTCCTAATGCATCAACTACTATCCGATTATTTCTTTGTTCGTTAATCTTTGTACGATCTGTACAGGAAATAAACGAAACAATTGCTATCAATCCAATTATAATATTTCTCATTTAGATAAAGATATTACTAGTTTCACCTGAAAGATTCGCCCCGAAGAGATGTAATCTTTCGTATTCATATGTCTGTTATCAAAAATATTCAGTACTTCGACGCCTACATAATAACGTTGATTAAACCATCTTGAAATCCTTGCATCCCAGACTGTATAGGCATCGATTTGTTCAGCATTATTATCTGTAGTGAACTGTTTTCCTTTATATGCTCCGCGAATATAGGCATCTACAATTCCACCCGTCCAGTTCAAGCTCCCTTTTACCTGGTGTTTTGGAGCATAAGTAAGTGTTTTACCATCTAATTCGGGCTTATCTGGAAATTTCTCTATCTGAGCATCATTAAACGAATAATTTGCTACAAAATCCAATCCTTTGATCGGTGTATAACGGATATCCATTTCTATCCCTTTAACATTTACTCTCGAGACATTCTGACGCTGATAAATATCCTGACGCCCCCATAACTTTTCTCCTGTAGCTACATAATACAGAAAATCATGTCCCTGAGCGTAATAAAATGTCGGTGCTATTGACAGATTATACAGCGGAGTGAAAGTAGCTCCTACTTCATAATTGTATAGCGTCTCCGGTTTCAAATCCGGATTAGCAATCTTAGGACCGACCCACATCCAACCTGAACGGCACAGATCATCTAAAATCGAAGCTCTGAATCCTTTAGAGAAGGATGCATAGAAAGAGCCCCACTTCGCTGGTGTATATCTTAATGCTACACGCGGACTGAAATTATTCCATGTATTGCTTTTCAGGGCTCCATTATGTGAATTAAAATCAGCTACGAGATCTCCCTTAGCTTCATAGAATCCATCATGGAAACGTGCATTATCATAACGAACAGCTACTTGAAGTTTCAATTTATCATCCAGAATCTTTTGCTCATCTTGTGCATATATAGAAAAAATTCTCATTTTTCCTCTGTTATACACAACATCGGGTGAAGTCACATAATAGTCGCCTCCTTCAACAGCTCCATTTCTAAGCTCTAAACCATAAGTTAAATCATTAGTCGAAGAAAGATTATAATTGAAATTAAGAATACCTCCCCAATCATCTCTATCTGATTTTACGTCGAAACGCTGGTATTTATCTTTCTTTATTCTTTCGTCTAATTTAAAATAGTTTACTCGCTGAAAATAGACAGAAAGATCATATCGCAATTTTTTGTATTCTCCATAGAAACGACCTCTCACCCGATTATGATTAAAATGTCGGTATTCTCCATCAGGAGCTTCTATTTTCTCACCTTCTCCCCTTTTATCCAGGAAAAGCTCATAAGCAACATCAATATTAGCCTGTTGTGAAAGACTGAATTGCGTTAATAGATTCGCCCCTCCTTCTTTCATGAATCTAGGTATTGTATAATCCGGATCGGGACGTAAAGAATCCGGGACTAAGTTATATCCATCACTTTGATTATAGTATCCGGATACAAATAAAGATACTTTATCAGAAACCCTGCTTGATACGGAAAGATTTGTCAACCAGGTATTATAGGTTCCATAAGAAGATGAAGCATTGACATTAAGCGGTTTTGTTGCTTTTTTACTGATAATATTAATGACTCCTCCCATGGCATTATTTCCGTATAGAGAAGATCCAGGTCCTTTGAATATTTCAATACGTTCGACGTTATCAATATGGATACTGTTCCAGTTTACACTACCACCGTCCGATGAATTAATGGGAACTCCATCATATAATACCAATGTGCGACCTTGCTCATCTCCGGCAAGTCCTCTGATACTTACATTTGTGTGCATCGTACTAACTCCTGACGCACGAGTTGTATTAACTCCCGAGAACATAGCTAAGATGTCATCTATACTCTGAGCGGGAGCTTGTTTAAGAATTTTTGGAGATACGATATCGATACGTGCAGGAATTTCTCTCAGAAGTTTTTCTGATCGTGTCCCAGTAACTACAACTTCATCTAAATCAAAGATAGAGTCCGTTTTTAATGCTTGAGATAATAAAGATGAGGTCAATAAGAAATTCGAAGCTAAATAGACTAATACTTTTTTTTTCATTTCAATAACTAGTGTATTAATTCAATTGTGTTGATTAAATGCAAACAAACCATTTCTTCCGAATAGAAATATCTGCAAAAATATAAACATTTATTATATTTCATATTTTTTTGATACAATATCACATCTAAGTGTTACAATAACAAAAGAGGAAGTTTGTTATAAACTTCCTCTTTTGTTATTATGTAATTCGTTTAAAACAAAGGCAACTGATAAATAAAGCCGGTAGTCAACTGAGATGTATTATAATTCTCCCAACCTAATGATTTTGCTTTATCAGTAAAGTTATATGATCTGCCCACATAAGCTAAGAAGAAATGCAGGTTTTGTGTCATCGGATAAAACTCAACACCTCCCGAATATCCCCAGGATGTTCTGTATTTTCCTTTTTCCCTGTATTCATTAGAACCATATAAACCTTGTGTCTCATACATCCCTTTTACGAACAAGTTCCATTTTGGAGCTACACGATAGTTTAAATGCCAGACTAAAGAAAGGTATTCAGCCCCCATTGCTGTATAAGCAGTGCGATCACCTAAATCCCGATTAATAATATCTGTCATAATACCTTTTCGGTCTAAGCCCTGACGAGCGTACATAACATCGAAATAAGTATTAACCGGATGTAGATTTAACTCCTGCCCAAATGCGTAGTAATACATAAATTTTTCTTTAGCCTGATCCATAATAGAAGCAGACCAACGAGTTTTAAGCAAGCCATCAGCAAAAGATCCATTCCAGTTCAATGTATAAAGCAATGGCAATTTTGTATCTTCTACTCCGGGTCTTACATTACCATATGTTGACTCAAAGCTACCGTTACGACCATCGACAATCTGGAAAGCTAATTGTTGCGCAGGTGTAAAATCATATATAAAGTTAACCCCCGTAAGGAAGTTATCCATATACTCAATCATATCACTGTATTCATATATATCAATTGGATTCAAATCAAATTCAAAGCCACCATACATTGTACACATCTTACCTCCGATAATCGAAAATTTAGGAGTTACCTTAAACCCTACCGATGCTATATCTATGGACTTAGGCATATTATCCAGAAAACCTGAGCCATCATTGCTTCTGTTTAAGCGCTGACGATAACGATAAAATATCCAGTCGTTGATATTACCTTTAGCCTCTATCCTTAATTGCTTAACATTAAAGTTACCTCTTTCAAAATTCCCATCGAGCCAATTTGCATTGAAACCGGCATGCATATTAAGGAAAAGATTAAATTTATCTGTTTTCTTTTCTATTTTTGTCAATGTCTCAAACAAAGATTTCTCATCATAATCAGGACTTTCTTGTTGAGCAAAAAGAGTATTAGCCATTAATACCCCTAAGAATAAAGTGCCAAACTTTTTCATTTTTAATAGGTTTAGGTTTATAGTATTTAAAAATATCATTACGTCTCAAATAGTGCAAAATGCAAATCCTATGATTAAATCCTATAGATAATATAGTATAATAACAACAAACCTTTCAGATAGTTTTTGTATATAAAAATCAATATTCAATATTCATTTAATTTTAATATTCTGTTCGCAGACTCCGGCACCATAAAATAATAAAGCGTAAACGTCTCAACGACGTCTACGCTTCTGTTAGAGAAAAAGTTTAAACTATGATTTGCTTTGATTTATAGTGAATAATTAACAGTCAACATAAAATTACGTGGAGTTATAGGATTAATGAAATTATATCGATAAGCCAGATAAGCTCTTTCATCTAAAAGATTTTTTGCACTTACTCTGAAACTCCACTTTTTAAGATTGTATCCGATATTGGCATTTAATTCCATGAATGCTTTCAATTTAACTACAGGATCGTTCGGATCAATTCCATGCCATGGAATCTTCACTTGATCATTCGCATTTCTTTCTCCTGTATAATATGCTCCTGCACCTACGAACAAGCCTTTTAGCGCACCTTCATAAAAGTTATAGCTAGCCCATAAATTAAAACTATGTTTCGGCGTATTAAAAGGTATCGTATTATCCTTATATCGAATACTTTTAATATATTTTGCATCAATATAAGCATACCCGGCACGAATATTCAATCCTTCGACTGGCGTGGCATTAAATTCTAATTCTACCCCTTGATTTCTAATCTCGCCATTTCGCTCACCATACCCTTGCGCAACCCAGGATCCGTTATCATCCTGTACTAAAGCTTCACTCACCTGATTATCGTTATGTATATAAAAATAGGTTGCATTGAAACTTAATTTATCATCAATAAAATCAGATTTAAAGCCTGCTTCAAATTGATTCGTAATTTCATTACCCAAATTCTCACCATTAATCCCCCGAAGAGTTACAGGAGTAAATGTGTTGGTATAAGTAGCAAACAAATTAATGTTCTCTATTGGCAAATAAGATAATCCTATTGATGGAGAAAGACCGGATGGTGTTGACTTCGGTGTAGCTTTAGTCTTCGAATCTGAATATGTAAATATATTTTCCTGACTAAATACACCTGTATAGCGTAACCCTAATGAGGTGCGGAAGTGTTTACCCATTTGAATGATATCCTGGAGCATAAATCCAATCTTAGAGACTCTGCCGGTTGTTTCTTTGTCCTTCGACAATTTGGGTAAATTCGCTATTTCATTATTTATAGGACCATTAATAACATCAATTGTATCAATTACTGCTGTTTTATAATTTAAGACTCTCTTATCAGTGATCCGATAATCCATTCCTATCTGGAAATTATGCGTCATAAAGCCTGTCTTTACATTAGCACCTAAAAAATCCACCTGGAATAACGAGTGTTTGTATTCATTTTCTGTGCTCGTCAAAAGTCTTTTCAATAAAGATGTACCTTTGATCACATTCGAGTGCTTGTCTATGCGATAATCATCTCGATCCTCAATCGTACGATTATAGACAAAACGTAAAGAATATTGATCCGTAAAACGATGATTTAATGTAGCTGAAAAGCTTTGATTATTAATACCTATATTATCGCTTTTCAATCCTGTAAAACGATCAAACGGCAAATCATAAATCTCCCAGTTATATAAAATAGTACCATTATCAGGAGTACGATTATCGGTCAGATAATCATATTGCAGTAACAAATCCGTTTTTCTGGATATATTCCATGAAAAGGATGGATTGATATAGAATTTTTCTTTTTCTACAAAAGATCTGTAGCTATCGCCTTTCTCATAAACCGTATTTAAACGAAAAGCCATATTCCCATTTCTATCAAGAGGTGTCCACACATCAGCGCCTACTCTGAATGTATTAAAGCTCCCGTAGTTTAGTTTTATATCTCCTCCAAATGATTTTTTAGGCTTTTTCGAACTCAAATTAATGATACCACCCGGGCTTACATTTCCGAACAGGACGGCTGATGCACCTTTAATAACCTGAACATCTTCTACCCCATCCATCTCCGGCTGAGATGTTTCCATCAGAACCCCGTCTTTCATATATGAAATACCTCTATATCCGCGCGATCCGAAACTATTCATTGCTCCTCCATAAGTAGCCCATGAGTAAGCTCCCGGAACATTTAATATCGCATCTTTTATATCAGTGACACCTTGTTCATCAAGTAGTTTTCTGTCAATTACAGAAATTGTCTGAGGTTGTGTCTTTAAATCAACAGGAAGTCTGCTCAATGTATATGAAAGGCGCTTATTCGGATTACGACGGCCGGCATTCACAACAATTTCCTGCATGGCAACTTCTCTATCCTGTAATATTATTTCAGGTTTCAAGACGTCCTCTGATTGAACTTTCAACTCTGTCAGAACAGGCTCATAACCTAAGAATGCGCATTCCAGACTATATGTACCTGCGCCTAATGATTCAATAACAAACTGTCCGTTTTCGTCAGCTACAGTTCCTTTTCCTAATTCATCAACCCAAACGGTAGCACCAGGCAAGATATTTCCATGAATATCTTTTACAATCCCCTTTATTTTTGAATTATTTGTGGCATTTAAAACGATATTACACCCTATAAAAAGGTATAGTAATACTTTCTTTCTCATATATTTCTGATGTGTTTATTTACTACTGCAAAGTAAGTATGAGAAAAATGAGCATACAATCCCTAAAATCGGGTATATTTAGAGCATTCAATACCTATATTAAGGTATAACAGTTGTCGAGTCTACAGAAAGAATCATTGAAATAACCTCAGAATAGTTTTTACGACCGGATGATATATTGTTATTTTTCAAGTAGATATCATACAGCTTATTTTGAAATTCACCTATCGGTCGAGAATATAAACTATCCCAGTAATCTCGGGTTTCCTGATATAAAGATAAAATTTGAGGATTAATTTTCTCAATAAGCTGTCGATAATCGTTTGGAGATAAATAAGCTCTGGCATTAGATATAACATAAGGAAAAATAGAATAATACCCACTGAATCGGGATGTTGAGTCGGAAGAATTTATGCAAATCAGATAAGCATATAAATTAGCTTCAGCTTCAGAAGTAACACCATTCAGATGAGCTATTTCATGCGTAAGAACAGAAGGATACTGATGATATTTCAGATCCGGATTGACATGGACCTCTGCAAAAAAAGGACCGTAATAACCTAAAATACCTACCGATGAATAGAGTCTATGATACATCATTGACTTCGGACGAACCAAACCTTCCTTATGTATTATATTAAATTTTGGTGAAAGACACTGATAACCGGCGATTGCCTCATTTAAGATAAGATTTGTGTCAGGATTTATAGATTCCGGAAAATTCAGATTAAGCTTTTCAACATAATGATTTGCAAATGCCAGATAGCGTAGAGAATCGTTTTCAGGGTAACTCAGATGATTTCGTTTAAAAAAATCCGGTCTAAAATAGTTTATACCCCAACTAAGTTGAAAAAACACAAAGACAAAAAGAAATGTCCCTATGAAAATAAAGAGAGCTTTTAACCAAGCTCTCTTTATAAGTAAATAAATGACACCTGATAATATTACTATTAATAATGTCACAAAAAGATCATATAATGATATAGAAACAAAAGAAGAAAATTTATGCATCACACCTGCAAGTGAAGGATAAATTTTAAATGCATAAAAATCTGCAAATCCTGTAGTTCGTTTTAGTATTTCGATAACTACTA
>JBOFKE010000144.1:0-3472 GCA_051657185.1 Bacteroidales bacterium
CTTGTACTTTTTAGTGGCTATTTCGATTCCTTTATTGGAGATGAATGGCTTCATTGCAACTCCGGATGCTCCACTTATGTTCTTTACAGTGATCTTCTTGGGATGTTTTGAAAAATACAGAGCAAGCAACTCCTATTTATGGAGTGTACTGACCGGAGTTTCGATGGCTTTACTGGCATACAGTAAATATCACGGGGCAATAGTGGTTATTTGTACTTTGGCAGCAAACATCACTATTTTAAAACGTCCTAAAACCTATTTGGCTGCATTAACAGCCATCTTATTGCTGAGTCCGCATTTTATATGGCAATACCAGAATGATTTTGCTTCGTTTAAATATCATCTATCCGATAGAAACAAAAGCTTTAAGGCTTCATACCTATTCGAATATATTGGAAATATGTGGGTAACACTAAATCCATTCCTTTTCCCTGTATTCCTATCAAGTCTGGTCGGAAACAGAACAAGGACTCCTTTTGAACGCACCATCAAGTTTTTATCAATTGGGTTCCTCTTGTTTTTCGGTCTTTCTGCTATTCGTGGTCATGTACAACCACAATGGATACTTCCCGCTTCGCTGGGTGTTATCTTTTGGATTCTATTAGCTTGTAAAAGGACAACCAAAAAGTATGATTATGTTTTTAAAGCCTCTGTGCTTTCGATTACTTTGATTTTACTCATAAGACTGAATCTTATTTTCAACTGGGTCAATATCCCTGCAATGGGATTTGATAACAAGGCTGATATGTTGGCTATAAAAGAAATAGCTAAAGATAAACCCGTTGTAATGAAAAGCTCGTATTCACGTGCTGCACTCTATAATTTCTATACAGGCGGAACATCGAATAGCCAACAAGAATGGAGCCACCGCAGTAGTCAGTATCAGCTATGGGATATTGACTCGGAATGGTACAATAAAGCTGTTGTTATTGAGGTTGCAAAAGGAGACTCTGCCATCACTTTGCCAAGTGGTAAAACGTTCAATTACATCATTAATGAACACTATGTCCCAACTCATAAACTGGAAGCTGAATGGATAAATCCGATCACACATCTGAATAACGATTCGATGATTATTGTGGAAACTGTTATACGTAATCCATATCCATTTGATATTCGCTTAGGGCAAGATGCGAATGAACTGGATGTTGATCTGGTTATACATAAGAAAAAAGAAATTGTTAAGATTTTCTCTATTGCCGATCGCGAAATTACGGTTCCTGCCAAAAGCGAGATACAGTTGCTTTATGAGTGGAACCCCAATGATAAGTTTAATGGCGATTATGATTTAAGCTACTGGATCAAAAATAAACCTATGGAGTCATGGTGGGCAAATAAGAATAAATATAAAATTACCTTTGAGAATTAATGATTACCCAATTTATAAAATTCGCTTTTGTGGGTGCCACAGGCACGATATTAGATTTTGGAATCACATGGTTAAGTAAAGAAAAGCTCCATCACAATAAATATGTAGCTAACTCCATTGGATTTCTGATAGCAGCTACCTCAAATTTTGTATTAAACAGAGTCTGGACTTTCGAAAGTCAAAATCCGGATATTCAATATGAATATATTTTATTTATGCTGATCTCTATTTTAGGCTTGTCTATAAATAATATGGTCATCTATATGCTTTCGAAAAAGTGGGCGGATAAGCTATTCCGGGTTTATCCTCAATACAGATTCTATTTCTCTAAAGTAGTTGCAACCGGCGTCGTTATTTTATGGAATTTCTTTATGAATTACTTTTACACCTTTGCTAAATAACAACCAGATGAATACAAAAATATATTTAGATGAAGTTGACTCAACGAACAAGTATCTGAGAGAACTGACTGATAAAAATAAACACCTGGAGGAAGGAACTTTGATCTGGAGTAAAAAACAGACAAAAGGTCGGGGACAAACCGGTAACAACTGGGAGTCTGAAGAGAATAAGAACCTTACTTTTAGTTTTGTACTTTATCCTGTATTCATTCATATAAATGAGCAGTTTATACTTTCTGAGCTTGTTGCTACCGCTCTGCTGGAAGAACTCAGCTTGATTGCTTCCGGTTTTAGTATCAAATGGCCTAATGACATTTACTGGATGGATAAGAAAATAGCAGGAATATTGATTGAAAATGATTTAATCGGATCACAGATTGACGAAACTATTATTGGTATCGGGTTAAATGTAAATCAGACACAATTTATCAGCAATGCTCCGAACCCTGTTTCTTTGAAGCAAATTACAGGGGAAAACTATAATCTCGAAGAATTGCTTGATAGTATTATGTCAAATATCTTCAGCAAATACCTACAACTTATCAGCGACGGACCTTCAGATATACATAGCTGTTATATGTCCCACCTATACAGAAAGGATGGATTGCACACTTATCGCGACAAGCATGGTATATTTGAAGCAACGATTGATCATATAGAACCTGATGGGCACTTAATTCTAATCGATAAAGAGCAAAAATTACGAAGCTATGCTTTTAAAGAGGTTGAATTTATACAGATCAACGAATAAATACAGTAGTTTGCGATCTATATTAAATTATACTGACTGCAAGATATCTCTAAAGAAGATCTATGCTTTAGATCTCACAAAGAAGTTTTCTACTCACAGAAGTTGAGGTTTTATTTGCAACATTTGCAACATGCCTGCAAACATTTATACTACAGACAATTACGCGTTGCAAATGGATTTTCATTTGCAACCATTTGCAACAGTATCAAACCCCGATCCATAAAGGGTTTCAGGAGGATGTTGCAAATGTTGCAAATGAAACGCGAAAAAATTGTTTTAGGAGTGAGGACGTAAAGCGAATCCTGACATTGTCAAAATTGTACGGTGTATCTCTAAAAAGATACGCCGTTTCTTTTAAAAGATACACCGTATCGTTGCGAAGATATACCGTATCTTTTCAGAGAAATACCGTATCATTGCGAGCTATTTTCCAAATAGCCTTATCTAATCAAATTTACATACGTATGTAAATTATTTTTGGTACGTATATAAAATATTTTAGATACCTATGTAAAATATTTTTCATACGTATCTAAATCCGGACTCTTAAGGTAATTCAAAATAAAATACGCTTTTCACCAAATCAAAATACGTATTTCGCAATCACCATATACGTATTTTATCAATACGAAATACATATTTCATCCATTCGAAACAGGTATATCAGCTTTCGCTATCAAAAAAATATGACAGCATTCGAGAGGTGCGGCTTACCATTGCGAAGACGCTTACAGAGAAACCGTATTTATCCGCTGGTCCATATTTACTTTGACCACTCTCAACATGTGAGTAAATATAAAAAAAGCATACAAAGATGACAGTATCATTTCTGTATGCTTTTTATAATTTTGTAAACAATCATTATTTTTCTTCATCACCAATCCTGAGCTTCATCATAATTCGTGTATTCTCTTTTTTCATCTCTTCGATCCACTTCAAATTAGATCGAAT
>JBOFKE010000145.1:0-1854 GCA_051657185.1 Bacteroidales bacterium
GGACGCATTCTGCTTATTTTTAAAATTGCACGATATTCAAGCAGCTTTAAGATGGTTATTGAGGTATTCAATGACGTTAAATGGGAACTACTTGTCTCGGTTTTCATAATGAGCTCTGTGATCTTTGTTTGTGCCGTTCTGATGTATTATACCGAACGAAATGCGCAACCTGAAGTATTTAAGAATGTCAGTGACGGTTTGTGGTGGGCTATTATCACCTACACAACTGTAGGCTATGGCGATATTTATCCCATTACGATGTTAGGTCGTGCCTTAAGTGCAGTTACCGCTTTGGTCGGTATTTCGATGGTTGCTTTCCCTACCGGTATTATTTCTACAGCTTTCATGCGCAGAATCAATCAGGCCAAAGCCCGAAAAAAGAGTAAAAGCAGCTCTTTATTTGATCAGGATAACAATACGGGGAATCCGAAACAAAAAATAAATTACTGTCCGCACTGTGGCAATAAGCTGAATTCCAACGGAGAACATTAACAGTTGCGTTTTATTTTAATAAAAAGATCTGAAAATATTTGGCTGTTCCGATTTATTGCTCTACATTTGCAGTATAAACATCGCGGGATGGAGCAGTGGTAGCTCGTTGGGCTCATAACCCAAAGGTCATCGGTTCGAGTCCGGTTCCCGCAACTTAGTAAAAAAGGCATCTGATAAGGATGCCTTTTTTGTTTTATTTTCTTATGTTTGCTCGAAATTATCTATTACGAACACATCTAAAACGGAGCGTTAAACGTATGAATAAGAAATCACTATATATTTTATCTTTCTTATTTTTATTACTCTCTCTATCCGGTCTTATCTATATTTATTTGAATAAGTTTGAGACCCGGAACATGAGAGAGAATTTCAGCAAGATTGATTCAATCTCAAATACTGATCCGGAAAAAGCTTCTTTATTTCTCGATTCCATAAGCAATCTTCAGCTGAGTAATGACGAAAACAATTATCGGCTGCTTCTTAATCAGGCGATTGATATAGAAAAGGATATCTATCCAAAATCAGATTCTTTAATCAACTATTTATTGTTCCAGTTTCTTACTTCGGATGACTCAACGAATATCACTCGTGCTTTCTATCTGAGAGGGCTGTTTTTGCAAAAAGAAGGGAATAGTCTTGAGGCTGCCAGTAGCTTTATTAATGCGGAAGATTTTATTCCGGGATGCAAAAACAAGAAACTAAAATATCAGATTACATCCTCTCTGGCTGATATCTACAATCATAATAAGTTATATAAGCATGAAATTGAAGCAAGAGAAAAGGCATTGGAATATGCGGAAGACTTTTCGGACTCTACTGCCATTACCAGCTCTTTGATCAATCTGGCAAAGGCCTATACAAATCTGGATTCTAACAGAGTTGCGAATATTGATCGTATCAGACAATTAATATATATCATACCTGATTCTGATCCGGAGGCTATCCCTGAACTTACCAAAGAGTTAAGTACCAACTACGAGAAATTGCAGCAATATGACTCAGCTCTGTATTGTATTGATTTTGCGCTGTCAATTGAAAATAACCTCAACAAGAAATTAGGTTACTCGAAGGTGAAAGGTAATTTATTAGAAAAAACCGGACGCCCGAAAGATGCCCTTAAACTATATCTGGTTGCATCGCGAAGTAGTGTACCCGAGGATAAATTAGGAGCCTATCAGGGACTCTATAAAATATATACACAATTAAATAACCCCGATAGTGCACTCTTTTATTCGGATAAGTTAATCTGTTTACAGGACTCTATTCGAAAAGATTTCACAGAAGAGGCTTTAGAAAAGCTCAATTCCATACAAAGCTATAAGAAGCAACGGAAAGCTTTTATCGAAAATAAATTTGAAATAT
>JBOFKE010000146.1:0-15353 GCA_051657185.1 Bacteroidales bacterium
TATAGGTTATACTTCCTAAGTCTATTTCAGCAATATCCTTCAATCGTAAAATCTGCCCATCGCTTCCGGTACGAATGATGATATTTTTGAATTCATCGACATCGGTCAATTGTCCTTTTGTTTGAACAGCATATTGGAACCCGATTTTACCACTTCCCGGCTGTGTCCCGATATCTCCGGCAGTTGACCCGATATTTTGCGTTTGAATAGCCTGTTGAACTTCCGCAACGGAAATACCGCGTGCCTGCAAAACATGTGGATCCAACCAGATACGCATACTGTAATTACCTGTACCCATCGCCGTAACACCTCCTACACCCGGAACACGAGCTAACTCATCCTGCATGTTAAGAGTTGCATAATTGGACAGATAAAGAGCATCGTAAATCGAATCTCTTGAGAACAGGTTTACAATCAACAACATATCTGTTGCCTGCTTAGTCACAGTTACACCCTGTTGAATTACCGTTGACGGTAAGGTATTTAAAACGGGACTGATACGGTTTTGGACCATAACGGATGCCATATCAATATCTGTCCCAATCTCAAATGTAATTGTCAGATTGTAACTTCCACTTCCTGAGTATGAACTCATATACATCATACCTTCCACACCATTAATTTGCTCCTCTATGGGCGCCCCAATGGTTGTTGCAATCAGTTCGGGATCTGCTCCCGGATAAGTTGCGCTTACCTGAATGGTTGGAGGGGTAATATTCGGATATTGAGCCACAGGTAAATTCATTAATGCTACAGCCCCGATCAAAAGGGCTAAGAGCGAAAGAACGGTGGCAAATATGGGGCGATTAATAAAAAATTTTGACAAAGCTTCTAGTATTTAAAGTTTATACGCTGTTTATTTTACAACAATCGGTTTGACAGTCATACCCGGTTGTACTTTCATTAATCCTTTTGTCACATATTTATCCTGTGCTTTCACACCCGATACAATCTGACGCAATGAATCATTTACCAATTCTCCAATGACTACCGGCTGATAAATTACTTTATTCGAGTCATTCACTAAATATATATAACGACCACGCTGATCCGTACCGATACTCATATCTTTTACGAGTACGGTATTCTCTAATTTTTCATACGGAAGTATTACACGAACATACTGACCATCGCGAAGTGCGCCGTCTTTATTGTCAAGTATTGCTCTTAAAGCGATCGTTCCGGTTGAAAGATCAACGCTAGGATCAAAATAATCCAGCTTACCTAAAATAAATTGTTTTCCGGCTTGTCCGGGATAAATCTTCAATGAGTCCATAAGTGCAGCACCCGATTTGTTGTTACTTGCTATACTTGCCAGATACTGATTGTCTGTAATATCAAAATTTGCATACAATTGCTTGTCCTGATAAATCGTAGCTAATGTCGGAGCTTGAGCAGCATTGACATAGTTACCCAAATCAATTGTATTTTTTGTAATCCGTCCGCTGCATGGTGCTTTCACATAGCAATAGTTTAAATTAGTCTGAGCTATACCTAATGCAGCCTGCGCGTTATTAATGGATGCTTCGGCCTGATCCATCTGAGATTTAGCCTGAATAACAGATATCTGACTCACTGCATTGCTTAATGCGGCCGTACTCATTCGGTCATAGGATGCTTTCGCATAGGCATGAGCGGCTTGCGCATTACTTAATGCAGATTTTGCTTCTTCCACTTGATTTTTATATACGGTCGGTTCTATTACAAACAGTGTTGCTCCTTTTTCTACATATTGTCCCGGTGTAAATAAAATTTGTTGTAATGCTCCGCTTACACGTGCTGTCAGATTAACCGTTTGTTTTGCATTCAGATACCCCGGATATTCTTTTGTCACAGTAATGGTTTGCACTTCGGGAAGAGCTACAGAGGTTGGCAATGCCGGCATAGCTTGCGCAGCATGCTCTTTTTTCTTACTGCATGATGAGATTGAAAAAGTTGCAGCAAGCAAGAGTATGCAACTTCCAATAATTGTATATCTATTTGTCGATTTCATATATAATAAGGTTATATTAGTATTTCATTTTAATTTTCGGATTTTCAACCCAACCTCCGCCCAGAGACTGGTACAACTGAATTAAAGATTGCAGTGTCTTATTTTTGGCATTTACCAAAGAACTTTGATAACTCAAAAGTGACTGCTGAGAGGAAAGGACATCCTGAAATTGAGATAAACCTTCTTTATATAGTTCAAGAGAAAGGTCCAGTGTTACTTTACCTTGATAAACCACTGTATTCAAATCATTAATTTCCTTGACTGAATTTTTATAACTGCTCATTGAAGTTTCGACATCCTGAAATGCAGTCAGCACATTCTGATTAAATTGCAAAATCGCTTCATCTAATGCTGCACGTTGTGCTACATAGGCTTCGCGTCTCTGTCCTCCGGAAAAGACAGTCCATTTCAAAGCAGGTGCTATTTGCCAGGTCTGACTGTTTTTCTCAAATAAGTGCTTCATCTCAGGAGCTGAAAAACCAATAGATCCTGTTAACAGGAACGTAGGAAACCAGTCTGCCCGGGAAGCTCCTAACAAAGCCGCTTCTGCCTGCACCTGATTCAAAGAAGAAATAATATCGGGACGTTGTGTGATCAATCCTGCCGGTATGTTTACCGGTATGAGATGAACAACCTGAGGATAAGTTCCCATGGTCGATAACGACGAGCGTATCTGAGACGGATAAACGCCTAACAGAACCGCTATGGAATTGATATAGCTGTCTATCGCAGCTAAAATAGGATTCAGTTGCGATTTTGTATTGTAATAAATCGATTTCGCCTGAGCCACATCAAGCTCAGAAGCTAGTCCTGTATCGTATCTTACTTGTGTAATTTTAAGAATACTTTCCTGAGAAGTGATATTGGATTGTGTCACTGCAAGCAGTTCCTGATAAGATCTTAAATTAAAATACGCACTTGCCAAATTAGAAGCCAATGAAACCATTACCCCATAATATTCAGCTTTTGACGCATTATACAATGAGCCTTGTGCTCTTGCTTTCTGCCATATCTGACCAAATATATCTAACTCCCATGTAGCGGAGAGGTTTGCAGCATAACCTGCTTCAAATAATGGAGACACCGGATTGGATGATTTACTCACCCGTTCCCTTTGCCATCCGCCGTTAAGTTCTATCTGCGGAAATAACCCGCCATAGGCGCCACGCATTTGGGCTTTAGCTGCCGTTATTCGTTTGGCTGCAATCAGAATATTGTTACTGTTTTGAAAGGCTAAACTCATCAAAGAGTCAAGTGTAGCATCCTGAAACGAACTCCACCATTGATCTTCAATCGGTAATTGTACTTCAAACAACGAATCACCTGCCCAATTGGCCGGGACTGGCTGTTTAAGGTACTTTTTGATTGGATCATTGGCATAACCATTTAATGAGGATAGGATTCCTCCGGCTATTAGAATAAACAAGATTGCCGATGAAAAATAAGATCGCATCTTTTTCATTGTAGTTATAGTTTATTATTCTTTGGTTTAGGTTAGATATTATTTAAAATGTAAACAATTGGTATGAAGAAATGTTTAGATATTAAATCGCATGGATTCAAGTTTTTTCCATGGGTACATATTAATACATAAAATAAAGTCGTATATGGTAATTGAATTAAACGAAAAATCTTTTGTCGACAATTTATTTAGTGTTGATGAAGAATCAAATCTATCTTATAAGAGAAATACACCATCTATTCTGGAATTCTATGTAAGTTGGTGTCCTCATTGTCAGGCAATGATGCCGCGCTACGAAGCTGTTTCAAAAGATTTGGATGGTAAGGTGGGTTGTTATCGCGTCGAGTTGGAAAAACATCCGCGGATCGGAGAATTATTCGGCATAAATGGTTTTCCGACATTCGTGTTTATAAAATCAAATGGCGAAATGGAAGCTTCGGAAGGTGAAATGGATTTAAATGAATTCAAAAATCTTATTCAAGAGGTCTTTTAGTATAAATAAAAAGCGCTGACCCATTCCGGTCAGCGCTTTTTATTTATTATATAATTTCGTGTATTTGTGGTTCTAAATCTAAATCTGAGTCTGCTTCAACATCATCAGGTGTAACCAGGGTTTTAATCTTATACCCCACGGCAGCAACCAGAAGTGTCATCACAGGACTCAGCAGGTTAAAGAAACAATAGGGTAAGTATGTCAGTGTCGGTACACTCAGAACCGTTGATTGTGCCATACCGCACGTATTCCATGGAATCAGCACAGAAGTAACGGTTGCACTATCTTCCAGTGTCCGGCTTAACAAAGAAGAGTCATATCCGTTCTTTTTATAAAAGTACGAGAACATTTTACCCGGCAACAGAATTGCAATGTATTGATCTGATGCTGTTGTATTCAAAAAGAGACAGGAGAAGGTGGTACAACCGACCGTTGAAAATGTATTACGCATAAACTTCACCATGTGCCCTGTAATGGTTTGCAACATTCCTCCTGCTTCCATCGCTCCCCCAAACATCATCGATGCAATTATTAGCCAGGTTGTATTAAGCATTCCGGCCATCCCGCTCGTTGCCACTAATTCATTCAGTGAAGCATTTCCCGTTTCGACCGAAATAGATCCGTACATCGACTGAAAGGCTGCTGTTATACCTGCTGACAAGGGATTATCCGTTATGCCGGTTATACTTTCTGTCAATGGTGTCTGATAAAATGCAGCCACTACGGCAGCAATCAGAGAAGATATAATCATGATCAATGCCGTAGGCACTTTCTTCATGATCAACAGAAAGGTAAAAGCCGGAATCAGCAACAACCAGGGTGATATTTTATAGGTACTTGCCAGTGAATCCGTGAATGTATTCAGCTCAATGCTGCCATCTGTCTTAATAAGAAGTCCGGCTACAATAAATAATATAAGTGTAATCACATAACTGGGTACAGTCGTGATCATCATATTTTTGATATGTTTAAAGAGCGGAGTCTGCGTACAGTTGGCTGCCAGATTGGTCGTTTCGGATAATGGAGATATCTTATCCCCAAAATACGCACCTGAAATAACCGCTCCTGCAATCCAGCCATCCGAATAGCCTAATGCCTTACCTACTCCCATCATCGCAACACCAATTGTAGCAACCGTTGCCCACGAACTACCTGCCGAAAGAGATACAATGGATGAAATCACACAAGCTGTAAGCAGGAATGTCGTCGGGTTAATGATTTGTAATCCATAATAAATCATGGATGGAACAACACCACTCAACATCCATGTTCCCGATAATGCACCGATAAGGAAAAGAATAATAATGGCCG
This sequence comes from Bacteroidales bacterium, assembly GCA_051657185.1. GTDB lineage: Bacteria > Bacteroidota > Bacteroidia > Bacteroidales > UBA7332 > UBA7332. The sequence continues at coordinate 5,260 of JBOFKE010000146.1, forward strand.
GGGTAGAATCCCCGATATGTCTCACCATATATTTTTCGGTTTTATCCCAGGTTGCGCCTGTCTCTAAAAAAGCTACCGCGAAACAAAAGATCGATGCAATCATTAATATGATTTGTGTGGAGCCGCTTCCGGCATCACTTCCGAAAATATAGATATTCGTACTTAAAGCTATAATCAAAAATAAAATCGGAATTAATGCGACCCACAAACGAGGTACGCTTCTTTTACTATTTGTAAGATTTTGCATTGGGCAAGGTTTAGTTGTATATATCAATTCTCTGCTATAAGCTTGACAAAAGTAAATAATAATATTTTGACTCAGTTTAAATAAGGCTCTGCTCTAACCTTTTTTTTAGCTTTTTGTTATTTTGTAAAATCATCAGCTTTTAGGAAATCCTATTTTCAACTTGACACAAAATAAGCGGGAAAAGCTTATTTATAATAACTAAATCACTTTTCCCGCTTACATTTCAGATCACTCTCCTTTGAGTACTTTTCCAGATAAGATCTGATTAAATAAGACAATTTGAAATATCGCTTGCAACGATACGGTGTATCTCTGAAAAGATACGGTATATCTTAGCAACGATACGGTATATCTTTTAAAAGAAACGGCGTATCTTTTTAGAGATACACCGTTTCTTTTAAATCGTATTTGATATAGAGCGCTAACAACCCTATTTATTTGCAGCCCCCCTTAGGATCTGATTATACTTTTCCTGATCATCTAAGATCTTTATGGCTTCCGGCATTTCCTGATCGTGCTTCAACTGGTATGCCGAAGCTCCTTTCTGAAAATAATACCGGCGAAGTATTTCCGATGCCAGATATTGAGAAATCTCAGGTCTGAATTTATCCAGCGATCGGTCCACATCATGAGTCAGCTTTGCTTCTAAGGCAGCAAACTCATTTTCGGATCCGTCTAAATAACCTTCAAACTTAGCAACTTCCTTCAATTTTGTAAGCATCTTCTCACTCTGCTTATCATAGGTAAAGTTTTTTGACTTCACGTAAGCCTTGAATTTTTCATAATCGGCATCTGAAAGTTCAAAGTTTTTCGGCGAATCAATTTGCGGATGATCAAATGCATATTGATTTGCAAAATCGAAAATCAGAAAATCATTTACCAGATAGAATAAGATATTAGGTGCCGGAGTAAGTGTTGTTTTCACATCCGGAGTAATTCCTCCCCCATCACGCACGTCACGCCCGTTTTTAGTTTTGAAAACCTGTGTCAGACTATCCGGAATCTCTCCTACACTTCCGTCTGCATTTCGGCGACTGTAATCTATTGCCTGCACACATCGTCCGCTCGGTGTATAATATTTTGCTGTTGTCAGCTTTATATTTCCGTTATACCCGATTCCTCTGGCCGATTGAACCAATCCTTTTCCAAAAGTACGATTACCTATGATTACTGCCCTGTCCAAATCTTGCAATGCTCCCGAAACAATCTCCGAGGCCGACGCACTTCCCTGGTCTACCAATACGACTAATGGAATAATCGTATCTAAGGGCTCAATCGTTGTCTTATATGCTTTATCCCACTGACGAAGCTTTCCGCGTGTCGAAACTACTTCTTCGCCTTTTGGTACAAAATAATTCACGACCTTAATCGCTTCTTCCATGACTCCCCCGCCATTTCCCCGCAAGTCAATAACCAACGATTCGATTCCTTTTTTCTTCAGGTCCTGAAAAGCTGTTTTAAATTCATCTCCGGTCTTATCAGTAAAAGATGATATCTGGATATAACCTACATTCGAATCCAGCACATCAGCATAGGCTATTGAGTTGATTTGAATTTTTTCGCGACGGATTTTCAAATCTTCAATCTGATTGGTACCATAACGCTTAACTTTCAAATTGACATCTGTATTAGCTTCTCCTTTGAGCAGAGAACTGGCATCATCGACTTTCTTCCCTTTCATTTCCACACCATTGATCGAAAGGATTATATCACCGGGACGCAACCCGTTTTTTGCAGCTGGCAGACCTTCGTAAGGTTCTGAAATAAAAATCACACCATCTTTTACACCGATCAGCGAACCTATTCCTCCATACTCACCCGTTGTCATGAATTTAAAATCATCCATATCCGTTTCGGGAATAAAGTTTGTATAGGGATCCAGAGAAGACAGCATGGCATCCACTCCGGTCATAATCAATTTATCGGGTTTAATGGAATCAACATAGAATTGATCTAACTCACGAACGATATTGTAAAAAAGATCAAGATTTTTATTTAGTTCAAAGTTCTTTTCGTTTCGTTGGTCCTGAGCGGATAACGGATTGAAATTGTAGACTGACAAAGATAGAAGGAAAAATGCCAATGCATATTTCTTATTAAATCGTTTCATTTGTATTGAGTTTAAATCAGGTTTCACGCAAAATTAAAATAAACTTTGATATATTCGGGGTTGAGCAATATAAAAATTTATCCGAATACCCTCCTGCATTTTGTATTTTGACATACAAAAACAAGAGTATATATTTAAATAACTCATGAGATTCAATCTCTGTTCAAAATCATATTATACGGGCATAATCTATAAGAAAGTTGCTTTATAAAATAATACAAAATCATTACGACTTTTCTAAAAATGAGATGATTCATGCGCAATTTTGAGGATTTTGTGTACATTTGCCCCCAATGGGAAGAATAGTTGCAATCGATTATGGTCAAAAACGTTGCGGAATCGCAGCCACTGACATATTGGGTATGATACCCGGGGGATTGGGTACGGTTTCAGCAACCGACCTGATGAAATTCCTGAAAGAATATACATCAAACGAGCCTGTGGATTTGTTTGTCATGGGCTTACCTAAACGTTTGAATAACGAGCCCTCACAAAGCATGCAATACATAGAGGCTTTTGTTGAGAAATTACGAATTGAAATACCACATATTCCGATTGAATTTGTGGATGAACGCTTCACGTCAAAACTTGCACAACAGGCTATGATTACGGGCGGTTTAAAGAAAAAAGATAGACAAAAAAAGGAATTAGTTGATGAGATTAGTGCGGTGATTATTCTACAATCTTATCTGGATTCGAAAAGTTTCAAATTTTAATTACAAACAAGATGAATTTACCAATATATTTATACGGCACTCAAGTTTTACGTAAAGTAGCTCAACCAATTGAACAGACATATCCAAACCTGGAGAAGCTAATGTCAGATATGTATGAAACTATGTACAATTCTGACGGTATCGGGTTGGCTGCACCTCAAATCGGATTAGATATCCGTTTATTAGTATTCGATTTAGATGTGATGAGTGACGATTTTCCTGAATATAAAGGTGTAAAAAAGACGATGATCAATGCTGAAATCACCGAAATATTCGGCGAAGAAATCTCTCGTGAAGAAGGATGTCTGAGCCTGCCGGGTATTCATGAATCAGTAACACGTCAGGAAGGTATCCGCATTAAATATTTAGATGAGAATTTCCAAGAGAAGGAAGAGGTATTTGAAGGCTTTATTGCTCGCGTAATTCAGCATGAATATGACCATTTGGAAGGAGTTCTTTTTATTGACCATATTTCTCCGATTCGTAAACAATTAATCAAATCTAAGCTTTCAAATATCATTAAAGGGAAGGTTCGTTGCCATTATCGCACGAAGACTTCATCGAAATAAGTATCATTAATAGCTTTTATTTATGACATCTTTAAAGAAAAACATCTTAAAGCTACGCGAAAAACGTGCTTTAGTTGAAAAAGGCGGAGGCGAAGCTGCTATTGCTAAGCAGGAAGCCAAAGGTAAAATGACTGCACGTAATCGTATCCTTGCTATTTTAGATAAAGGGTCTTTTCAGGAATACGATATGTTCGTTGAGCATGGTGCGCGTAATTTTGGTATGGATAAAAAGGTTCTTCCTGGTGACGGTGTCATTACCGGTACAGGAACAATCGATGGAAAACCTGTCGGTATTTTCGCTCAGGACTTCACGGTCGAGGGTGGATCACTCGGTTTGAAACATGCCCGTAAGATTACTAAAATCATGGATCATGCCTTGAAAATGAAAATGCCGATCATCGGCATTAACGATTCGGGGGGTGCTCGTATCCAGGAAGGTGTAGATGCTTTAGCTGGTTATGGCGAAATATTTTACCGCAACACAATTGCTTCGGGGGTTATCCCTCAGATTTCTGTTATCTTAGGCCCTTGTGCCGGCGGAGCGGTTTATTCTCCAGCTTTAACAGACTTCGTATTTGTTGTTGAGAAAATCTCAAACATGTTCATCACAGGACCTAGTGTTATCAAAACTGTTATCGGTGAAGATATTTCTATGGAAGACCTGGGTGGTGCTCGTGTGCATGCTGAAATCACAGGTAACGCTCATTTCTACTCTTTGAGCGAGACTGAATGTTTTGAACAAATCAAAAAGCTTATCAGCTTCTTACCATGGAGTAATACCGAGAAAGCTACTGCTCAAAAACCTGTAAAACCGAAAAGCAAAACTTCAATTGATTCTATTATTCCTTCAGATCCAAAGCAACCTTACGATGTTCGTGATGTGATTCGTGCGATCGTAGATGATTCTGACTTCTTCGAGGTTCAGGAGCTGTTTGCTGCCAATATCGTGATCGGATTTGGTCGTATGGGTGGCGAAACTGTCGGATTTGTAGCTAACCAGCCAATGGTTCTTGCGGGTGTACTTGATTGTGACAGCTCGGATAAAGCAGCTCGTTTTATTCGTTTCTGCGACTCATTCAACATTCCGATCGTTACTTTAGAGGATATGCCGGGTTACCTTCCGGGAGTTGATCAGGAACATGCGGGTGTTATTCGCCACGGTGCTAAAGTTCTTTATGCTTACTCTGAAGCTACAGTGCCTAAAATCACAGTGGTGCTTCGTAAAGCTTACGGGGGTGGATATATTGCCATGAACTCACGCCACTTAGGTGCAGATTTCGTATTTGCATGGCCGGGAGCTGAAATCGCAGTTATGGGACCTGAAGGTGCTGCCAATATTATCTTCCGTAAGGAGATTATGGAAGCCGAAGATCCGGAAGCTATGCGCAAAATCAAAGTTCAGGAGTATGTGGATAAATTCGCAAATCCTTACGTTGCGGCATCAAACGGATTTATTGATGCGGTTATCGAACCGAAAGAAACACGCGAGATCCTTCTTCATACATTAGAGATTTCTAAAAATAAAGAGGAACTTCGTCCGGGTAAAAAACATGGTCTTCCTCCATTCTAATTTTATGGGATTATGCATAACAAAGAAAACGAATTAGTAGACTTTGCCGTTACTGCCCGTAAATACAAAACTCTTCTTACGAAGAAGTTTGTTAATCGCCCGACTTGGGTTGCACCGATCGAAGGAGAGGTAAAGGCAACACTTCCGGGAACAGTGATTAGCATAGATACGAAAGTAGGCAATGTGGTAAAAAAAGGACAAGTCCTTATGATCCAGGAAGCAATGAAAATGCAAAACCGGATTTGTGCTCCGATATCGGGCACCATTCAGCAAGTATGTGTGGAACCGGGGATGCGTGTAACAAAAGATTTTGTTATGATCGTAATCGGATAATCCGATATTCTATATAATAAATAGTGAAATAGTTTACAAGCCTTATTGCTTGATATAGCTATTTCACTATTTTTGTTTTTTATATAGGGATTATCCCTCAGGCTATCACGCCTACTATTCGCTAAAAACAATATCATTATGAGTAAAGTCGCATTAATAACCGGTATTACCGGACAAGATGGTGCTTATTTAGCTGAGTATCTGTTAAAAAAAGGATATATCGTACATGGTATCAAACGCAGATCTTCTTCGTTTAATACGGATCGTATCGACCATTTATATCAGGATCCACATGTAGAAAACCGAAACTTTTTCTTACACTATGGAGATCTGACCGATTCTTTAAATATCACAAAGATTATACAGGAAACACAGCCCGATGAGATTTACAATCTGGCTGCGATGAGCCACGTTAAAGTTAGCTTTGACTCACCTGAATATACTGCCAATGCGGATGGACTTGGTACATTACGCATCCTTGAGGCTGTTCGTTTATTAGGACTTACGGAGAAAACAAGAATTTATCAGGCTTCAACGTCCGAGCTTTATGGCTTGGTACAGGAGACTCCTCAGAAAGAGACGACTCCTTTCTATCCGCGTAGCCCGTATGCATGCGCGAAACTGTATGCTTACTGGATCACTGTCAACTATCGGGAAGCTTACAAGATGCATGCATCGAACGGAATTTTGTTTAATCATGAATCACCTGTTCGTGGCGAAACATTTGTTACCCGCAAAATCACCCGTGCAACCAGTCGTATTGCTTTCGGCATGCAATCGAATCTGTTTTTAGGAAACCTTTCGGCTAAACGTGACTGGGGACATGCGAAAGACTATGTTCGTGCCATGCACCTGATCCTGCAACAGGATCAACCATCGGATTACGTAATCGCAACCGGAGTAACAACAACGGTACGTGATTTCGTCAGATTAAGCTTTGCAGAGGTGGGTATCGAAATAAAGTTCGAGGGAGAAGGGATTGATGAGAAGGGTGTTTTTGCCGGATTAAACAAGGACTTATTCACACAGGTCGTTGGTGAGGAATACCTTCCTGCAATCGAAAACAGATTAGGTGAAATCATTGTAGAGGTTGACCCTGCTTACTTCCGTCCGACCGAAGTTGAATTATTAATTGGCGACCCGACCAAATCTAAAACGGTTCTGGGATGGGAGCCTGAATATGATTTAAAAGGATTATGCAAAGACATGGTTCTTTATGATGTGATGCTTACGAAAAAAGAAGTTTACTTACATAACGGGGGCTATCGCACACTCAATTATTTTGAATAATGTAATGGAAAAGACTTCTAAAATATATATTGCCGGTCATCGCGGAATGGTTGGATCAGCCATTCTGCGTAATCTTCAGAAAAAAGGTTATACAAATTTTGTTTTACGTACTCATAGCGAACTGGACCTGACTGATCAGCTGGCTGTAAACGAATTCTTTCGTTCTGAAAAACCGGATTTTGTTTTTCTGGCTGCTGCTAAAGTAGGTGGTATCGTTGCAAACAATACCTATAAAGGACAGTTTATCTATGAGAATCTAATGATTCAGAACAACATCATCCATGCTGCGCATTGCAATGATGTAAAAAAACTTATGTTCCTGGGTTCTTCTTGTATCTATCCCCGAATGTCCGAACAACCGATTAAGGAGGATGCCTTACTGACGGGACTGCTTGAACCTACCAACGAACCGTATGCACTGGCAAAAATAGCAGGTATAAAGATGTGTGAGGCGTATCATGCTCAATATGGTGACAATTATATTTCGGTCATGCCGACCAATCTCTATGGTCCGAACGACAATTATGATCTGGAAAAAAGCCACGTGCTCCCTGCCCTGATCCGTAAAATGCATTTGGGCAAACTGCTTATGGCAGGTGATTGGACGCAAATCCGTGCTGATCTCAACCGTTTTCCGATTGAGGGAACCGACGGTACTGCTTCGGAAGAAAACATAACTGATATACTGGCAAAATACGGAATCAGCTCCGGACATATTACTCTTTGGGGAACAGGATCTCCGCTTCGCGAATTTCTGCATGTCGATGATATGGCAGCTGCCTGTGTGTACCTGATGCAAACCTATGATGCTCCGGATTGTACTCCGTCACATATAAATATCGGTAGCGGCACTGATCTGAGCATCAAAGATCTGGCTGAGACCGTTAAACAAATAGTCGGATATGAGGGACAGATTGTATGGGACTCAACCAAACCGGATGGTACCCCGCGCAAACTGATGGATAACTCTAAACTTAAATCCTTAGGATTTATTCCGCAGATATCTTTAGCGAATGGAATCCGGTCGGTATATAATAGTTATTGTGGATAAACATTCACACTTTTCTCTTTCTATAAAAAATAAGTGATACGCTTATGAATTATGAGTTAATTACGATTATCGGGCCTACGGCATCGGGCAAAACACCTTTTGCTGCTGCTTTAGCCCATAATCTTCAAACAGAAATTATCAGCGGTGATTCCCGTCAGATATACCGTCGAATGGATTTGGGTACAGGCAAGGATATCGCTGACTACACCGTTAATGGCGAAACAGTGCCTTATCACTTAATCGATATCTGTGAGCCGGGCTATAAATACAATGTATATGAGTTTCAGCATGATTTCTTCAAAGCTTTTGAAGAGATCAGAGCAAAGGGTAAACTTCCTGTTTTATGCGGTGGCACAGGTTTATATATCGAATCGGTACTAAAAGGCTACAAACTCTTGTCGGTCCCTGAAAATAAAGAACTTCGCGAACTACTGGCTGATAAGTCTCTGCAAGAGTTAACGGGTTTACTTTCAAAATACAAGAAACTCCATAATATAACCGATGTAGATACGGTCAAAAGAGCTATTCGGGCGATCGAAATAGAAGAATACTATTTGAGTCAATCGCCGGACATCAATGAATTTGAACCGCTGAAAAGTCTTATTATCGGTATCGATATCGATCGCGAACTACGTCGCGAAAAAATATCACGTCGCCTTCGTACCCGCTTTGAAGAGGGCATGTTGGATGAGGTTCAGGCTTTACTCAACGAAGGTATCACGCCCGAAGATCTTATCTATTATGGCTTAGAATATAAATTCATGACACAATATCTGACCGGACAAATTTCGTATGACCAAATGTACGAAGGTCTCGAGGTTGCTATTCATCAGTTTGCCAAAAGACAAATGACCTGGTTTCGGGGAATGGAGCGTCGCGGATTCCATATTCACTGGCTGGATGCTCAACTTCCAACGGAGGAAAAAATCGAAAAAACAAAAGCTTTACTCAATCTGTAACAAATGCAGTGTGAGCTGACTGCTTTACAGAATAAACCAAACGTTATCACACAGTTTGTAATTTACATTTTTTGGTTTGCTGGTATATCTTATCATGTAAATTTACTATCTTCGCACGCTGATGACAGATTGAAAAAAATTCGAACATTATGAATATATCTTATAATTGGCTTAAGGATTATATCAACTTGCCACTTTCTCCTGAAGAAACGGCTGCCGCTCTAACCTCTATCGGGTTGGAAACAGGTGGTATTGAGGAGGTTCAAACGATCAAAGGCGGATTAGAAGGTCTGGTGATCGGACACGTACTAACTTGTGAAGATCATCCGAACTCAGACCATTTACATATTACAACTGTAGATCTGGGTGCAGAATCTCCTGTCCAAATCGTTTGTGGTGCGGCTAATGTTGCTGCCGGACAAAAAGTGGTTGTTGCAACAGTTGGGGCTATTTTATACGATGGTGACAGCTCTTTCACGATCAAGAAATCAAAGATCCGTGGCGTTGAATCACTAGGTATGATTTGCGCGGAAGATGAGATCGGTATCGGACATAGCCACGATGGTATTATTGTTCTGCCTGCTGATGCTGTAGCCGGAACTCCTGCCAAAGAATACTATAATATCCAGAGCGATTATGTTCTTGAAGTGGATATTACACCTAACCGTGTGGATGCGGCTTCTCATTTTGGAGTTGCGCGTGATCTTGCGGCTTACTTAAAGAAAAACGGATACGGGGTTACTTTGACAAAACCTTCGGTTGTGTCTTTCGAAAAAGAACAAACAGAAGGTGCTGTTGCGGTATCGGTTGAAAATACCGAAGCGTGTCCGCGCTATTCAGGGATCACTATCTCTGGCATTACCGTACAGGAAAGTCCGGAATGGTTACAAAACAGACTGAAAGCCATTGGCCTGCGTCCGATCAACAATGTGGTTGACGTTACCAATTATATCTTACACGAAACGGGACATCCGCTTCATGCTTTTGATAAAGCTGAAATCAAAGGCAATGAGATTATCGTTAAAACGCTTCCTCAAGGCACTAAATTCATCACACTGGATGAAACCGAAAGAACTTTGGATGCTAATGATCTGATGATCTGCAACAAAGAAGAAGGCATGTGTATTGCGGGTGTTTTCGGTGGTCTTCACTCGGGTGTAACGGAAAAAACGACTGACATTTTCCTTGAATGTGCGTATTTCGATCCTACATGGGTGAGAAAATGTGCACGTCGTCATACATTAAATAC
>JBOFKE010000147.1:0-2406 GCA_051657185.1 Bacteroidales bacterium
ATATTCTGCATATTCATATCCATATCCAATACAGGCTTATTCGGGATATGAGTATCAAACGTACCATTACCGGCAACATTGCCACCAAAAAGATCTAATTTTACGCCATTGAGTTTTAGTATACCATCTTTTATTATTACCTGACCAACCAGATTGTTAATTCTCAGTTTTTCAATTAAAATCTGATTGAATTTACCTATAAAGGCAATATCTACATTATTCGGAATCTGCAATGGTTCAGGAGATACATTAACTTTCGGATCATTTGCTTTTGAAGTAGCTTTTTTATCGGGAGACTTTGCTTTTATTGTGTCATTATTAGCAGCCATCCATTGATTTATATTCAGATTGTCGGATGTGATATTTAAAGAACCTTTTAATACTCCGTTATGGAAGATATATGGAAGGTAATTTTCAACTTTACCCGATAATCTCAAATCGCTGTCTGCTATTTTTACAGATATATTATCTATACTGGCATACGAAGGCAAAAGTTCGATTGTGCCTGACTCAATAATAAATTTAGGTTTATTCTTAGCAACTGCTACAACATTCTTGAATGAAACTTGCCCATTTGCCCGAATTGATTTATAATCTTTCTTTTCTATATCCGCAATACTGCCCGAAGCAATAAGGTCTGCATTAACGACGCCTGAATATGATTCGTCACTTTTAAGAGGATATACCTCTTTTATTCTGCTTAGATCGAATATGCCTTTGGTTTGAAGATTGAAATTCATAGCATAGAACGGATCTGTTAACCGAAAATTTCCGTCGATTTTATTATTTGCAAAAAGGCAGTTGAATGTTGGAACAGAAATGATAATTCCAGATCCATTGCCTTGTTCTTCATTGCTCATCGAGAGTTTAAGATTAATATCTTCAATGCTTTGATTCAGTGATTTATATTTAAAAGAACCATCCGTAATAGAAGCATTAAAATCAAAAGCAGGAATTTGGGTTTTACATAATCGTCCTTTTATCCATCCGTTGAATTGGGTAGTACCATTTGCTGTAATATCTTTAAATTCACGCTGATATAGTTGAGGTACTAAAGAAAGGATTTCTTTTACTTCAACATTCGGAGCTGTTGTTTTTAAATCCATTTGCAAACAGCTGTCTAATGACTGGATATACCCGTCTAAAGAAAGATTAAGCGCATTAATACTTAGTTTGTTATTCGAGAAAGTGAATTGTTTTTTATTGAAATCAGCTTCAATTTTACCATCAAAGTTAAGATCAATATTATTAATTAATACATTATCCTTATTACCATATCGAATGCCCTGTAGTCCACTTTTTAATACAATGGTACTTTCTTCGGATGATAAATCGCCGGACAATAAGATATCTGCCTGACTACACTCGAATCCTATCATGTCCTCAAGATCTATATAAGAGAGATAAGCTTCATCTATCTTTACTTTATCTATTTTTAGATGGAAAGATGTATAGCTTGGTTTTTGACTAGTCTGATTCTCATGAACAGAATTAATCGTGTCTCTTTTTAAGATATCCCAGTTTGCTTTCCCATTATTCAGAACACGGGCATGAATGACCGGCTTATTGATTATGATTTGCATAATTTCATAACCGCTTGACTTCGTTAAAGACAGAATATCAAGGGTTAATTCTACTTTTTTAGCAGCCAGCAGAGTGTCTTTAGAAAACTCTTCAACACCTTTGACCGACAGATCTTTAAGTGCTAATGTGACTTCAGGGAAATGCTTGATTAAACTAATGTCAATGTTTGAGAAATTAACAGATGCCTCTAGCATCTTATTTGCTTCTGATTTGACAGCTTCATTGACTTTACCTTTTATAAGAAAAGGTACGAATAAAATAGCGAAAACAAGGATGATAATGAATCCTGCAATAACGCTAAATATGATTTTACCACTTCGTTTCATATTAGTATTGTTTTGGTTGATATATTTATTTATAATTCATTTTCAAAAGAAGTTGTCGATTGCTTTTCCTTAGATACCAGATAAACGCCAATAAATATAAGTAAAGCTCCTGCGACCTGATAGAAAGTTAATACACTCTCGGTGAAGGTGACGGCAACAATCGTAGCAACTATTGGAACTTCATAGTCATACATTGATACAGCTGTCGTATTTAAATATTTCAAACCGAAAGGAAGTAGAAAATACGTAAGGCCGGTTGGAAAAATTAATACGAAAAGCAATATATACAGCGGATATGGATTTTGAGAAATATGTGTAATTAGTTTTAGATCAATTCCCTGTATCAGCATGAAAGGTACCGATATAAGAAATGCTCCTAAAAACATCCATTTCAACATGCTTATTGTAGAATATTTGGCAACAAATTTCTTGTTATAAATAAGATACATAGCGTAGGAGAAAGCACTTAACAGGCAGAATATATTTCCGGTTAATG
>JBOFKE010000148.1:0-1550 GCA_051657185.1 Bacteroidales bacterium
GTTTGCAAGGACAGGCCTTGTACAAAAAGTCCGGCAAAAAGATAGCCTGAGAGAAATGGCATCCAGGCATTCATGCTACGCATTTTTGCAGGTAAGGATATTATTTGAGTCCGGATAAAAAGAGTCGGAATAATTCCCATGATCAGTGCTCCTGCAAGTTTGATCTTGAAAAACTGAGCGATAAAACTGCTCAATATAATGGTAAGACCTTGCGGAGAGGTCAGGTATGTTTGTAAAAAATCAGATGAAAGACTAAAGAAGTCGTTAGCTTCGATCTCCCAGAGGCTTCCCGGCAGAAAGATATACCAGAAAAGAGTGAGAAGAACGAAAAAAAGTGCGAGATATAGATTTTGTAATTTCATAATGCTCCGGATCAGAATAAGTTTTCAATCGTTTTCGTGTTAATTTCTATTTGCCCGTTTGTAAATTCCGGAATGTTATATGACTTCATTCGTTCGAAATTAGAATTCGGATTGTATTGAGGCAGCGCAAAAGGTTTTCCCCAGACTCCATTTTCATCGCAATGAGCTAAATAAAGATGGGTGTAAAGTCCGTCTGCCCGACGACTGCTGAAAACAATCCATCTCCCGTTTGACGACCATGAATGGTAACTTTCACTTTCGGGACTGTTCAGGATATTTGTATCCATAATCGTACGATCAGCCAGATTAATCATTCTTAGTTCAGCCTCTTTGTGCCAGATAGGAAAGGTGGCAAAGTTTGATTCGGTGAATAATAAATAGTTTCCATCAGGAGACAGGCGAGGAAACGATGCGCTCTTTTTATGAAGGTCACCATTATATAATGTGTCTACTTTCGTATCAAAGGTTCCGGTCTGGCTATTGAACCCGACAGCATATATTGAATACCATAAAGAGTCTTTCTGCATCGGCATATCTTTTTTCGCAGCAGAACAGAAATAAAGCTTATCTCCTTTAGGAGACCAGGCCGGAAATGTTTCAAGTTGCTGAGGTGAACTGAAACGCTTATCGCTGGTAACCTGCTTTTTAGTTACGTCATACAAAATTAGATCTGATTCGAGATCATATACCTCAATCGGCTGATTGCCATAAGCATGGAAAGCCTGGCGCGTCGTATTCGATGAGAGTATAATATATTTGCCTGAAGGGTGCCACATCGGGTAGGTTCCGCTTTTTTTTGGTCCTGATTCTTCGAGGCGAATAACTTCCGGCTGATTATCTTGTACAATAACTGTTCCGTTTTTGCTTCCACGGACATGCAGCATTAAATCCTTTGCCGAATAGTCCCGGAATGAATGACAGTTAATACACCCATTATCCAGTAACCGATTCGTGAAGACACAGGTTTCATCGAAGGATGTCAGATCGCGTTGTCTTATTTCTATCTGATTCCATCCTTCATATCCGGGTTCGATAAGCCGGTAAACCAGATTTGAATTGATCGTATCATTGGAAATATAAACAGGAAAGGCTTTGTATTGTATTCCTTTTGGGTGTAATTCATTCCAGACAGATACTTGTACCTGTAAAGTTTTTCCTGCATTCTTGCTGAGGAGAGAATGCCATTTA
>JBOFKE010000149.1:0-13012 GCA_051657185.1 Bacteroidales bacterium
CAAAATAATCAATCCTTTTTTAGAAGATGCTGGTTTAGTCTCTGTATTTTCCATAAATATCTTATATAATTTAATTTCTGTAATACAATAACAAAATAGTATTTATAAAAGTTGTTCGGATAATTATTGATTGGGAGTAATCTGGTTCTATAGTCATGTAAAATTCACACTATTATATGGATATTATAGAAGTGCAAGTGTCCAGCAAAATTTGAAGTTTCATTTGCAACCATTTGCAACAGCTTCAAACCACAACCCGCAAAGGGTTTCGAGAGGATGTTGCAGATAAACAGCAAAAAAATCTTTTGTAGTCATAACGCAAAGGCAATCTTTTAAATTAACTCTCCATGATTTACGGGTGCTCCTAACAATCTTTGATGTTATTATAAAAAAAAAGAGGCTATCTAACTTTATAAAAGTAGACAGCCTCTTTCGTTTTTATGTAGATTATTCGATATGAGCACGAATCATCCAACATGTTTTTTCAAATTCTTCGATAAAGTTTTGTAAATAGCTGATAGTACCTTCATCCAAAGGATTTTTAGATTCAAGATCTGCTAAATCTTTACGCACTTCACAGATAACAGTTTCATAATCTGCAAGCAAAATTTTCAACATATCAAATGCAGCAGGTAAATCCTGATGATCATCTTGCTCTTTTACGCGTGTATGATCAAGATAACCATGAAGTGATCCTAATGGTCTTCCGTCAATAGCACGAACGCGTTCTGCAGTACTATCAATCATTTCGAATAGTTGATCATATAATTTTTCCAAAAATGAGTGATATGTACCGAAAGAAGGCCCTTTTACATTCCAGTGAAAATTCCATGTTTTAGCAAGAAGTACAAACTGATCAGCCAACAAATTATTTAGAATAGTAACACTAGGTTTAACTACGTCTTTTGGCATTCCAATATTCATTTCCATAGCAAATTAATTTTATAGTTTTAGATTAGTGATCTTTCGATTCGTTAATTATAAAACAAGTGTTAGGAAAGAATGTTTGTTGGAACGGAATTTTTAACAATGATTTTTATGAACTATATAAATCTATTCGTGATGATAAGGCTCATTGTTCAAGATAGTCATAGCCCGATAAATTTGTTCAACAAAAAACAGGCGAATCATTTGGTGAGAAAACGTCATTTTAGATAAAGAAATTTTTTCTTTAGCCAAATCATAAATCCTTTGAGAAAAACCATAAGGACCTCCTACGACAAACACGAGCCGCTTAGATACTGTATGAGTTTTCTTTTCAAGATATTCGGCAAATTTCATTGAAGTGAACTCTTTTCCTTTTTCATCAAGCAGGACAATAAAATCGCCTGGCTGAATCTTCGCCATTAACAAATCTGCTTCTTTCTCTTTTTGCTGCTCAAAAGTAAGTCCTTTCGTATTTTTCAACTCCGGAATAACTTCTAGCTCAAAGGGTATATAAAACTTCAAACGTTTCTGATATTCAGCAATTGCATCAATAAAATATTTCTCGGTGGTCTTGCCTATAACCAATAATGTAATTTTCATAAAGACAATGAGATGAAGTAAAAATAAAAGCGAGGCTGTCTAACAAGTTTATAAGTAACAATAAAATGATCAGTATATTATCCAAGCTATATGATCCGCATAACACATTGATTTCGTTCATTGAATCCGATTGCCATGCATCTGTGAACTACAGCCTACCACTACATAAAACTGAAACATTCATAATAAAAGCCCCATTTTAGGCCGATAAATATAGGTCAAAATGGGACTTTTATTGTGTAGTTATAAACTGTAACTTCGACATACTTGATCTCGACTTGTTAGACAGCCTCACTATTTTATATTAAGAATCTGGTTTCTATTCCAATAAGACTACAATGCTTGCAAACGACCTAAATTTGATTTTGCTAGTTTGATTTCAGCATAGTCTTTTGTAATATGAAGTTCTTTTATGTCCTGAGAAGGGACTTCATACATCGCGTCCATCATGATACATTCTGCAATTGAACGCAGACCACGTGCTCCTAATTTGAATTCCACAGCTTTATCGACAATAAAGTCTAATGCTGCATCTTCAAATGATAGTTTTACGTTATCCATTTCAAACAATTTCTGATATTGCTTGATAATTGAGTTTTTAGGCTCTGTAAGGATTCGGCGCAATGCATCACGATCTAACGGATTCAGGTAAGTCAGAATAGGCAAACGACCGATAATTTCAGGAATCATACCGAATGACTTCAAATCCTGTGGTGAGACATACTGCATTAGATTTGTACGATCGATTTCTGCTGTATTCTTAGCTGCAGCATAACCGACAACACGCGTATTCAAACGCTGTGCAATACGTTTCTCAATTCCTTCAAATGCACCACCGCAAATGAAAAGGATATTTTTTGTGTTTACAGGAATCATTTTCTGATCCGGATGCTTACGTCCCCCTTGTGGAGGAACGTTTACCACTGATCCTTCAAGAAGCTTTAAAAGTCCTTGCTGTACTCCTTCTCCACTTACGTCACGAGTAATTGACGGGTTATCGCCTTTGCGTGCAATCTTATCGATCTCATCAATAAACACAATTCCTTTTTCAGCTGCTGCTACATCATAATCAGCAACCTGCAACAGACGCGTAAGTAAACTTTCGATATCCTCACCTACATATCCTGCTTCAGTCAATACGGTTGCATCAACGATCGTAAACGGCACATGCAGATATCGGGCAATCGTTCTTGCCAATAATGTTTTACCTGTTCCTGTAGGACCTACAATCATGATATTTGACTTTTCAATCTCGATATCTTCTTTCGAAGGAGTTTGAGTCAAACGCTTATAATGGTTATATACAGCTACCGACAAATAACGTTTTGCATCGTCCTGTCCGATTACATACTGATCAAGAAACTCTTTGATATCAAGCGGTGTCGGAAGTTCTTTTCCGTCTAATCCGAATTTACCGTTGGCTTTACGTTGTTGTTCGAGGTTTTCAAGAATTATTTCGTGAGCTTGTTCTGCACACGTATCACAAATAAAGCCATCAATTCCTGTAATCAGAACGTTTACATCATTTGCGGTACGTCCACAAAAACTACAATGATCTATATTTTTCTTAGCCATTCTTATTTTGCTCTAATTAGTACATCATCAATCATACCATACTCTTTTGCTTCTGCAGCAGTCATCCAGTAGTCACGATCTGAATCCTGAGCAATTCGTTCGATATCGTTACCTGAATGATCAGCAATAATTGTATAAAGCTCTTTCTTCAATTTCTGAATTTCACGAGCTGTAATTTCAATATCAGATGCTTGTCCCTGAGCTCCACCCATTGGCTGGTGAATCATCACGCGAGAGTGTCTTAAAGCAAAACGTTTGCCTTTTGTTCCGGCACAAAGTAATACAGCAGCCATAGAAGCAGCCATACCTGTACAGATTGTTGATACATCACTACTGATATATTGCATCGTATCATAGATACCTAGTCCGGCATATACCGACCCTCCCGGAGAATTCAAATAGATTGAAATATCTTTACCCGGATCCGCAGAATCAAGATATAATAATTGTGCCTGGATAACATTTGCACTGTAATCATCTACTTGTGTACCCATGAAAATAATACGATCCATCATCAAACGAGAGAATACGTCCATTTGAGCTACGTTAAGTTGTCTCTCTTCGATAATTGTAGGGGAAATATAACTACTTGTTATATCCATATATTTATCCAACGCATTACCATTCATATTAAGATGTTTGGTTGCATATTTTCTAAAATCGTTATTCATAAATATTTCTGTTTAATAAATTCTTAACTTAAGTACACAAAGATAAGTTTTTTAGACTTTTGAGCAAAAAAAACAAGATTATAGCTTCAGCTTTTGAATAATTATTTCAATAAAACAGATATTACTTTTATTATTGTACAATCTGTTTATCTATAAACTCAAAGATTTCTGTTTCGGCGTCAGGATGAAACCATACCATATCCTTATCACGTTTGAACCAGGTCATCTGTTTTTTGGAATAAACGCGAGAGTTCTGCTTGATCTTATCTACAGCAAAATCAAGTGTGCAATCGCCATCGAAATACGTGAATAATTCTTTATATCCTACAGTATTCAAGGAGTTATTCTGTCTGTATGGATAGACTCCGTATGCTTCTTTTAACAACCCCTGCTCCATCATCAGATCGACACGTCGGTTGATGCGGTCATAGAGTTCCTGCCGCTCTCTCGTCAGTCCTATCTTTATAATTCTAAATGGCCGTTCTTTCTTTGTGTTGGTACGTAATGAAGAATAGGGTTTACCTGTCATATAACAGATTTCCAAAGCATGCAAAACACGTTTTGGATTCTTCAGATCAACTTGCTCATAATAAACAGGATCCAGCAATTTTAGTTCAGCGCATAACGAGTCTAGTCCTTCGCATCCATATTTTTGCATCAACTGATCTCTTAATTGGGGATCAACAGTCGGAAGATCATCAATACCGTTGCACAATGCATCTATGTACATCATAGATCCACCTGTCATCAGCTGAATAGGATTCTCCTGAAAAAGTTTTGGCAACAAAGCCATAACATCTTCTTCGAAACGGGCTGCACTGTAATAATCATTCAGTCCTAATGTTCCTATAAAATAGTGAGTTGCTGCATTCAGCTCTTTTTCAGTAGGTGCAGCTGTACCAATTACAAGATCTTTATAGAGTTGACGGGAATCGGATGATATGATGGATGTTTGATAGCGCTGGGCTATTTTAATACTCAAATCTGTTTTCCCTACACCGGTAGGTCCGATTAGTACTATTAACGTATTCATGAGGTCCGTAGTATAAATAAAAAACTAAGATACAAAACAATAAAAAAAATATCGTTTCATATCTTAGCTAAATAATCTTATTAAACAAGTTTATCAGAACTTATCTTCGTATGGATCTCCTTCGCCAAACTCATAACCGTCAGCATCAAGTTCATCCATATCAAACTCATCTTTACCATAGAAGTCCTCATCAGCTTCAAATTTTGAATCAGATTCAAAATTTTCGAATTCAACAAACTGAGTCGGTGCATCGCCTTTAGATTTTGAGCAATATCCTTTTTTAAGAGATCCTGAATCAACTTCTTCTAATTCAAGAAAGAAACATCTGTCTGTCAGATAGTCGAATACATAAAGAACTTTTTGCCCTTCATCTTCAACCAAATCACACAAACGAGTTTCAGACATAACATAAGTATCTTCTTCTGTAGAATCAGTACCCATATCCATAAGTGTCACTTCTTTTTCTTTTTCCCAATCATCTGAACAGATAAAGAAAGAAGTCATTTCACCTTGTTTATATTCTACGGATTCTAAAATCACATTGTTCAGCTCTTGAAAAGTAGCATCCGAATCAATGCTGATCTCACGTCCAAAATTATCTACTTCGTCCGATAAAAGTACAAATCTGTAAATCATAATTCTAAAGTCGGTTTATTATCCAATATAACCTTTAATAATACCACGCTGAGAATTTTTCACAAACAAGATAATTTCATCTCTTTCAGGGCTTGTAGTCAATTCTGCTTCAATTCTCTCAATCGCATCACTATTATTTAAACCTGACTGATATAAATAGCGATAGATATCTTGAATTTCACGGATTTTCTCATTGTCATAAGCTCTGCGACGTAAACCAATAGAGTTTACACCCGCATAAGACAACGGGCTACGACCTGCTTTGATAAACGGAGGTACATCTTTTGTAATCAAAGAGCCACCTTGAATCATTGCATGTGAACCAATATGAACAAACTGGTGAACTAAAGAACCCCCACCAATAACAGCATAATCATCGACTTGTACTTCACCGGCAACCTGAACGCAATTAGACATAATTACATTATTACCGATTTTACAGTCGTGAGCAATATGCGTATAAGCCATTAGAAGACAATTGCTTCCTACAACTGTTTTTCCTTTAGCTGATGTTCCGCGATTGATGGTAACACATTCACGAATAGTTGTATTATCACCGATAATAGCAACTGTATCTTCGCCATTAAATTTCAAATCCTGAGGTACAGCAGCAATAACTGCTCCCGGAAAAATAACACAATTTTTACCGATACGTGCACCTTCAAGAATTGTAACGTTAGATCCGATACGAGTACCTTCTTCGATTACAACATTTTTATCTATAGTTACAAAAGGTTCTATCACCACATTTGGAGCAATTTTTGCTTCAGGGTGAATATATGCCAAAGGCTGTTTCATTTTAGTCTAATTAAAATAATATTCTCTTATATAATCTTTAAATCAATGCGAAAAACATTTTTTAAAGCTTACTTATTTTTAATAATTTGAGCCATAAATTCGGCTTCTGATACGATCTTTTCCCCTACAAAAGCATAGCCCTTCATTTGAGCGCATCCACGACGAATTTCTGACATCATTTCTAATCTGAAAATCAAAGTATCACCAGGAACAACTTTTTGTCTGAATTTCACATTATCAATTTTCATAAAGTAAGTAGAACAGCTTTTAGGATCCTCCATTCCGTTTAGGACCAGAATTCCACCTACCTGAGCCATTGCTTCAACCTGAAGTACACCCGGCATTACAGGTTCCTCCGGAAAATGACCTTCAAAGAAGGTTTCATTTGCTGTCACATTCTTAACACCTACAATATGCTTATCTCCCACTTCCATAATTTTATCAACCATCAAAAACGGCCAACGGTGAGGTAATAATTCTTTTACTCTGTTAATATCCATCACCGGATTCTGATCCGGGTTATACACAGGGCATTGTACCTCAAGACGCTTAAGTTCTTTTCTGATATGACGGGCCATCTGATTATTAATCTTATGCCCTGGTCGTGTTGCAATAATACGTCCCTTGATTGGTTTTCCCAACAATGCAATATCACCAAGAATATCAAGCAATTTATGACGAGCCGGCTCATTATCAAAAACTAATGGTTTTGTATTTAAATAGCCCAGTTCGTTACATGATACACGAGAATGATTCATTAAATCAGCTAAGCGATCTAACTCTGATTGTTCAACCTTTTGATCGTAAATCACAATCGCATTATCCAAATCGCCACCCTTAATCAAATTATTCTTAACAAGAGGTTCTATTTCGCGCACGAAAACGAAGGTTCTTGCTGCAGCAATCTGATCTTTAAAATCAGATAGATTTTCTAAAGTAGCAAATTGATTTGAAAGAATTGGTGAATTAAAAGAGATTAACGCACTCACACTAAACTTATCATCCGGAAGAATCAAAATAGATGATCCCGTTGCTTCATCTTTTACTTCAACTTTCTTTCTTACTATATAATAATCTTTATCTTCAGATTGTTCAACTAATCCTGTTTCTTCGATTTTTTCAACGTAAGCTATAGAGCTTCCATTTAAAATCGGAAATTCAGGTGCGTTCACCTGAATGAGACAGTTATCAATCTCATACGCATAAAGAGCAGCCATCGCATGCTCAATCGTGCTGATTACAACATCTTTTTTTCCAACGACAGTACCTCTCTGAGTATCTAAAACGTTTTCTGCTACCGCATCGATAATAGGTTCTCCTTCAAGATCGATACGTTGAATTTTATATCCGTGATTCTCAGGTGCAGGATTAAATGTTACTGTAATATCTAGTCCTGTATGCAGGCCTTTTCCTGATAACGAAAATGGCGCTTTTAAGGTTTTCTGTTTTGACATATTTATACTGTTTTCAATAATATATTAAGATTCTTTTTCTTCAAGACGCTTTTTCAAGCTGTCTAATTCTTTTTGAAGAGTTTGAACTGTTTTCATTAAATCCGGTAAACGGAGAGTCGAGGCATGACCACGCATAAAATTACCTGACTTTTGTGCAGGATATCCTAGCCATGTTTCACCTGAAGGAACATTGTGCATCACTCCGGATTGAGCTCCAAGCTTCACATTGTCACCAATATGAAGATGTCCGGCTATACCCACCTGACCTCCAAACATACAATTATTACCCACTTTTGTAGATCCTGCAATGCCAACTTGTGCAGCAAATACGCAGTTTTCTCCAATTTCAACATTATGAGCTACTTGGATTAAATTATCAAGTTTTGTTCCCTTATGAATCACTGTAGATCCCATTGTCGCACGATCAATGGTTGTGTTACATCCGATCTCAACATAATCTTCGATCACAACATTCCCAACCTGAGGAATTTTAGAATAGATCCCATTTGATGGTGCAAAACCGAAACCATCTGCTCCGATAATAGCACCGGGCTGAGCTGTAAAATGATTTCCAATAACACATGAATGCATGATTCTTACACCTACACCCAAAGTCACATTTTCTCCGATTCTCGCATTATCTCCGATAAAACTATGTGCATCTATAAATGCATTATCTCCGATAATTGTGTTCTCTCCAATATAAACAAAAGGAGCAATATATGCATTTTCTCCGATTTTGGCAGAGGAGGAAATACAAGCCAATGAACTAATACCAACCTTTTTAGGCTTAACACTTTCTGCTAATTGCAGAAGTTGGGCTAAAGAAGCATATGCATTTTCTACTTTTATCAAAGTAGCCTTTACTTCTTTTGCAGGTATAAAATCGTTATTGACTAAAACAACACTTGATTGAGTCGTATATATATATTCTTCATATTTCGGGTTAGCCAAAAACGATAAACAGCCTTCTTTACCCTCTTCTATTTTAGCAAATTCTCCGACTGAAATATTCGGATCGCCAACTACTTCACCTTGTAAAAAGGTTGCTATTTGTTGTGCTGTAAATTTCATAATCGTTATTTTATTACTCTTTTATCTGAGTTTTAACACGCAAATAACGTATATTTTTTTGAGAGTGCCAAACCTAATTGTTAAAAATAGAAATTCACCTCATCTGCATCAGCTTTCAGATATGTAATGATCCTGAATAATTCAAACTATAATTTCATATTCTTGTTTATCTTTGTGTACAAATAGAAACCAAAATGAAGGAAAATCATTCAATCTTAATAAAAGGTGCCCGTGTCAATAATTTGAAAAATATTGATGTGGAGATTCCTCGCGATGAGTTCGTAGTTATTACCGGACTGTCAGGATCGGGAAAATCTTCTCTGGCATTTGAAACATTATATGCAGAAGGACAGCGCAGATATGTCGAAAGCCTTTCTGCTTATGCCCGTCAGTTTTTAGGCAGAATGAGTAAACCCGAATGTGACTACATAAAAGGAATACCGCCTGCTATAGCAATCGAACAAAAGGTTAATACTCGTAACCCGAGATCGACGGTAGGTACTTCGACTGAAATATATGATTATTTACGCATGCTGTTTGCACGAATCGGTAAGACGTACTCTCCTGTTTCGGGGAAATTAGTAAAAAAGCATTCTGTCGAAGATGTGCTGGAAGTAATGAGCAAATACCCCGAGCGTACTCGCATTGCGTTATATGCGCCTTTCATACTCCCAGAAGGTCGCTCTTTTAAGGAACAGCTGGATGTGTATCTAAAACAAGGATTCAATCGCGTTGAGGTAGAGAACGAGATTACCCTTATTGAAGACCTGGTTCGTGATCAACTCGAAATTAAAGATGATACGAAAGTGCTTCTTTTGATCGACCGTTTGAGTTGCTCTACCGAAAAAGATGCTATTTCACGTTTAACAGACTCGGTTGAAACGGCTTTCTTTGAAGGTCATGGTTCTTGCATTATACGTGTTTATAATGGCGAAGATATTGAAGAACTGATATTTTCTAAAAAATTTGAAGAAGATGGCATGACTTTTCAGGAGCCGAATGATCTCATGTTTAGCTTTAATAGCCCTGTTGGTGCTTGTCCTAAATGCGAGGGATTTGGCAAAGTAGTTGGCATAGATGAGGATTTAGTTATTCCTAATAAAGGTCTCAGCTTATACGAAGGTGCTGTTGTTTGCTGGAAGGGTGATAAAATGGGTGAATGGAAGAATTATTTCATTTCTAAAGCTCATTTGTTCGGATTCCCCATTCATCGTCCGTACAATCAGCTCACAGAAGAACAAAAAGATCTTTTATGGAATGGGAATGCGCAGGTAGAAGGGATCTGGGATTTCTTTCGTATGCTTGAAGAGAATCAGTATAAGATCCAATACAGAGTCATGCTTGCCCGCTACAGAGGAAAAACGACCTGTCCGGTATGTCATGGCAGCAGATTAAAGCCTGAGGCTCTCTATGTGCGTATTGGAGGACATACAATCCTTGAACTTGTACGTAAACCGATTGGAGAGCTTTCTAAGTTCTTTCAAGAAATCGATTTAGATGAACATGATCAGATTGTCGCAAAAAGACTACTCGTTGAGATTAATAATCGACTTAAGTTTCTCGTTGATGTCGGACTTTCCTATTTAACTCTCGATAGACTTTCGGCATCTCTCTCTGGAGGTGAAAGCCAACGTATAAATCTGGCGACATCATTAGGCAGTAGTCTTGTCGGATCTCTCTATATACTGGATGAACCAAGTATCGGGCTGCATTCACGCGACACAAACTTACTTATAGGGGTTTTAAAACAATTGAAGGAACTCGGTAATACTGTCGTGGTTGTTGAGCATGATGAAGAGATTATTCGGGCTGCTGATTACATCATAGATATCGGGCCTGATGCTGGCCGATTGGGTGGAGAAGTCGTATATCAGGGAAGTGTCAGTCAGTTAGAAAAATCCGAGAGGGGTTACACCGTTAAATACCTCACGGGAGAGGAAAAAATAGAGGTTCCTAAGGTGAGACGCAAATGGAATAATTATATCGAGATAGCAGGTGCTACGCATCATAATTTAAAGAATATCGATGTCAAATTTCCATTAAATGTTTTGACTGTCGTCACAGGTGTGAGTGGTTCAGGTAAATCATCGCTAGTGCGAGATATATTCTATAAAGCTCTAAGCCGGGAGTATGGAGAGTCTAACGAACAACCGGGATCTTATTCGGCTTTGAAAGGAGACCTGAAGTTAGCCAAAAAGATCGAGTTTGTAGATCAGAATCCCATCGGTAAATCATCACGATCGAATCCATGTACTTATCTGAAGGCTTATGATGAGATCCGAAAACTAATGTCCGAACAACCTTTGTCTAAACAAATGGGATTTACTCCTGCTTATTTTTCTTTCAATACAGATGGCGGAAGATGTGAGGAGTGTAAAGGAGAGGGAACTGTAACCGTAGAAATGCAGTTCATGGCTGATCTGGTTCTGGAGTGCGAAAATTGTCACGGAAAACGTTTCAAAGAAGAAGTTCTTGATGTAGAATATCGTGGAAAGAATATCCATGACATTTTGGATATGACAGTAAATGAAGCTATTTCTTTTTTTGGCGAAAAAGCAGGAACTGCGGAAAAGCGTATTATAAAAAAATTAATGCCACTACAGCAGGTTGGTCTGGGCTATATTAAACTAGGGCAATCATCGTCAACGCTATCCGGTGGTGAGAGTCAGCGTGTGAAGCTTGCCTTTTTCTTAAGCGGAGAAAAAAGCGAGAATTCGATTTTCGTATTTGATGAACCTACTACCGGACTCCATTTCCACGATATAAAAACGCTACTTAAAGCTTTTGATGCTTTAATAGCTAAAGGACACACTGTTGTTATTATCGAACACAATATGGATGTTATCAAATGCGCAGATCACATTATTGATATCGGACCGGAAGGCGGAGATAAAGGCGGACATGTTGTTGGCACCGGAACACCTGAAGAGCTTGTAAAAATCAATGAGTCTTATACGGGTGCATACTTAAAAGAGAAGTTATAACGGTTCCTTAATAAAAAGCAGTATGTTCTGATTATTTTCGAACATGCTGCTTTTATCATTTGTTCTTATATTATATCACTTTCAAAAAAGCTAATAATTATGGATACAAATAATATCAATTTCGATCTGAATAAAAAGAGAGAGATCAAATTTACGGTAAAAGACAATCACGAATTAACAGAAGTTGTCATCGAACAAGATCAGACAGCAAATACAACGGAATATATTGAGGATCATTTGACGTATGGCATTACTGAAACGAAGATTACAGTCTATCCCGCTGATGCCGCAAAAAATAAACAAGTAGCTATTTTGATTATTCCCGGAGGAGGATTCAGTAAAGAGTCTCTTTATTATGAAGGAGAACTTGTTGCGAAATGGCTGGCATCTGAAGGTATTACCGGAATCGTTTACAAATACCGTTTACCTAAAGGTAATAGCAACCTTCCATTATCAGATTTACAGCTGACAATGGAATTTATAAAACTCCATGCTTATGAACTTGGTATTAAAGACTACACTTTAGGAGTTTGGGGGTTCTCATGCGGCGGACATATTGCTGCCTCATTAGCTACTCATTTCACAAAAGACAGCAAGCCTGATTTTGAGATACTCTTCTATCCGGTTATTTCCATGGAAACAGCTTTTACGCACTTGGATACCCGTAAAAATCTGATGGGAGATATTCCGACTGAAGATGATATTCGATTTTTATCTTGCGATGAACAAGTAAAAAAAGATACTCCTCCTACTTTATTAATACTTAGTGATGATGACTCCAGAGTTACCCCAATGAATTCTATGCGTTATTATATAGCACTGAAGAAAAAAGAGATTTCAGCATCTATGCATATCTTCTCTTCCGGAAGTCATGGATGGGGATTTAAACCTGAGTTTCAGTATCATGATATTATGAAAGAAATAGTAATTAAATGGATAGAGCAAGAAATAATCGAATAATACTTCTCCTATAAAAACAGGTCTGATCATTTAAGATGATCAGACCTGTTTTTATATATCAATTATGCTAACATAATAGACTCTTTATACTTTTTCTGTGATTCCCTCAAAAACAGTTTCACCTCTACCTGTCATAAAGACATGATTAGACTCCTGATCCCATTCAATAAATAAATCTCCACCTAATTGATGTACAATTACACTTGGCTCAGAATGACCATTTAATACGGAAGCAACAACAGAAGCACACGCTCCTGTTCCCGATGCCAAAGTCTCTCCGGCACCCCTCTCCCATATCAC
>JBOFKE010000150.1:0-3831 GCA_051657185.1 Bacteroidales bacterium
ACTGGCTCAATACCTGAAGTTGTTTGTGTCATTAAACTTGTTGTACCTGTTGGTGCAATCGTTAAACATGCAATATTGCGGCGACCATATTTTTTCATATCCTCGTAAAGCTGCGGATCAGCTTCGCGCAAACGTGCAATATACGGATTGTTCACTTCCCGCTCTGAATCATAAATTTCAAATGCACCTCGCTCCGTAGCCATTATCACAGAAGAACGATAGGCCGAAAGAGCCAGTTGCTTATGTACTTCTTCCGAAAACTCAGTAGCCTCTTCGGTTCCGTAACGCAAGCCCATTGCTGCAAGCATATCGCCTTCGGCTGTAGTACCTACACCTGTTCTTCTGCCCTGAAGTGTTTTTTTACGAATTTTCTCCCAAAGGAATTTTTCGGTTGATTTCACTTCTGCAGTTTCAGGATCTGCATCAATCTTACTGATAATAAGATTAATTTTTTCCATTTCGAGATCAATGATATCATCCATCATTCGTTGGGCAGCTATCACATGCTTACGGAATAATTCATAATCAAAATATGCGTCATCTGTAAAAGGATTTACAACATATGAATACAAATTAATAGCCAATAAACGACAACTATCATACGGACAAAGCGGTATTTCACCACAAGGGTTAGTAGAAACCGTTTTATAACCTAAATCTGCATAACAATCCGGAACTGATTCTTTAATGATTGTATCCCAGAAAAGCACGCCCGGTTCAGCAGATTTCCATGCATTATGAACGATTTTATTCCACAATGCATTTGCGTCAATCTCTTTTGTAAACTTTGGATTATTTGAATTAATCGGATATTGTTGCGTGTACATTTGATGGTTTACGACTGCTTCCATAAAATCATCATGAAGCTTAACAGAAACGTTTGCTCCCGTAACTTTACCTTCAGTCATTTTCGCATCAATAAAGCTTTCGCTATCCGGATGCTTAATCGAAACAGATAACATTAATGCACCTCGACGACCATCCTGTGCTACTTCGCGTGTCGAATTAGAGTAACGCTCCATAAAGGGAACTATACCTGTCGAAGTCAATGCTGAATTTTTTACCGGCGAACCTTTAGGGCGAATATGAGACAAATCATGTCCGACCCCACCGCGACGCTTCATCAACTGCACTTGCTCTTCATCTATACGAATAATCCCTCCGTAAGAATCAGCCTCTCCATCTAAACCGATCACAAAACAGTTGGATAAAGACGCAACTTGATAATCGTTACCAATACCAGTCATCGGGCTTCCCTGAGGAACGATATATTTAAACTTATCGAGAAGAGCAAATATTTCGTCATACGACATTGGGTTGGGATAATTTCTCTCAACGCGGGAAATTTCACTAGCCAGTCTTTCATGCATTTGATAAGGAGACTTTTCGTATAAATTGCCATAAGAATCTTTTAAAGCATACTTATTAACCCATACGCGGGCTGCCAATTCATCTCCTTCGAAATAATCTAATGATGCCTTATAAGCATCATTGTAATCGTAAGTTGTTTTCACGTTTCGATATATTTTTAAAGAACAACATTCTCTCTTTGAGTTTCGTATTAGAGTTGAGTTTTAATCCACTACAAAGAAATGCAGACAAAAAAAAATACGCAAATTATTTAACTAATAATTTACGTATTGTTGAAAAGTTTTCCGTTTTAAAACGAGATATACCTATATATCAGCATATTAACACAAACACCTTGTGTTGAAAGTTTTCAAAACAAATAACTAACCAAAAAGTTTGATTTACCAAAAACAAAATTAGCACTAAGTGTATTCACAACTTAGTGCTAATTTTTTATATTAAAGCAAAATCAACCTTTTAACATATTTTCAATCTCGTCGATCTCTGATTTCATCTGTTTATCCGTTTCGAGATAACCTTTTACAGTTTTACAAGCATGTAATACGGTCGCATGATTTTTCTTACCATTCAACTCACCAATACGATTAAATGACAAATCCGTATATTTTTTACATAAAAACATGGAAACTTGTCTGGCTTGTACAACTTCTCTTTTACGGGAATTTGACAAAAATGCTTTTGGCTCGACCTGATAATAGGCACAAACCACTTCTTGTATTTGCTCCGGAGAAATTTGTTTTTTCTCAATTTTGACTGTTTTCTGCAATACGCGTTCAGCCAAATCAATATCAATCTCCCGATTATAAACCATTGAATGAGCCATCAATGAAACAATAACTCCTTCAAGATCACGAACACTATTTGAAATATTTCTTGCTATATAATCAATTACATTATCCGAAATTGTCAATCCATCGTGTCTTACCTTGTTCACAAGAATACGTTTTCTTAATTCATAGTCGGGGCGCTCCATTTCTGCAGTTAATCCCCATTTAAAACGAGTAAGCAAACGATCCTCCAAACCGACAAGCGACACGGGCGGTCGATCCGAAGTCATAATCAACTGTTTACCATTTTGATGAAGGTGATTAAAGATATGAAAGAATGTATTCTGGGTAGCTGTCTTACCACCCAACTCTTGTATATCATCAATCAATAACACATCAATACTTTGGTAGAAGTTAATAAAGTCATTAATTGTATTACTTCTTGCTGCATCTGTAAACTGCACCTGAAATAAATGCGTAGAAACATACAATACACGCTTCTCTGGATAAAGCTCCTTTATGCGCGTACCGATAGCATTCATTAAGTGCGTCTTCCCGACCCCTGAATTACCATACATAAAAAATGGATTAAAGGCTGTTTTTCCGGGATTCTGCGAAATAGCTTCTCCGGCTGCTCGCGCAAGTTTATTACTTGACCCTCCAAAATAATTCTCAAACGTGTAATTTGGATTCAATTGAGGATCAAGATCTCTATAAACACGCTGTTCAAAAGGATCATGTATTTTAGGTAAAGCTTTTTTATTTTCGCGGGTAGTTATAGTAGATTTCGTAGACTCTTCACAATCCAGTGTCGTCTTCTTTTCATTCTCTACCATAACTCTATATAAGAGTTTTGTCTTAGAACCTGCAACACGGTGAATTGTGCTACGCAAAAGTCCTAAGTATTTTTCTTCAAGGAATTCTATAAAGAAGTAGCTCGGCACCTGAATCATCAACTCGCTATTATGGAACTGCAACGCCACAATAGGAGCAAACCAGGTATCAAATACCTCTTTAGTGACGTTATCTTTAATAATAGACAGACAACGCCTCCAGATATCATTATGATTATGATCCTGAAACATGTATATATAATGGATTAAAAGTTCAACTCGTAACAAAATTCGGATATTTTTCCCTAAAAAAAAAACCCTTATTTATTTGAATATACGAAACAAAGATTAAACGACTGATTTACTGCATATTAACAAAACGGCTCTACAATAAAATTATAGAGCCGTTTTGTTTTTTATATATACTTCACGCTTAAGGAGTTAAGCTATATATTATCTTAAAAAGATTATATCTTAGTCTTGCAAAAGACTATTTTATGCTATGCTTTAGAACATTGAAAATTCAGAATAAAAAGAACTATTCTAAATTATAAAAATTCTTACTTTCTCCCAAATACAGAGAAATGCACATAACGTTTTGGATTTTGTTTTAAATCCATCATTAACTGATTTGCACTTTCCGCAGTCTTAGTCAGATTCTCATACAATGAACTATCCTTCATCAACAAACCAATTGTTCCATTCGGATTATTCAAATCACGCGTGAAAGCATTTAAATTAGTCAAAGTTCCGTTGAGCTCGGCATAAGTTCCTTGCAAATCCAATTGACGAAGATCTGTTGTTATTGCTGCGAAATCTGTTGTTATAGTATTCACATTACCAACCATTACAGGCACATC
>JBOFKE010000151.1:0-1530 GCA_051657185.1 Bacteroidales bacterium
CGGATTTAATCCCCAAAGCCGGAACCAGGGTTGTCCGATCAGCTTCCCTGTCAAATCATGCAACGCAATATCAACAGCAGCTTTTGCAGCTGTATTCTTTTCATCAATCCTATCTACATAATTTAAAATATCCTCTATCAGAAATGGAGAAGAAAACTGTTCCAGATTTACTTTACTCAAAAAACGCATAACAGACTCTGTGGATTCACCCAGATACGGAGGCATACTAGCTTCTCCATAACCAATCACTCCGTCGTATTCGATTTCTGTAAGTACTGCCGGTGTCATGGTGCGGGAAGATCCCGCTATCGTAAATGTGTGTTTCATTTTCAAATCATAGGGACGAAAACGAAGCGTCATCTTTTTCATACTCATAAGGTAATTTCTAAATTGAAGCCACAATTATACGATAAAAAAATCAGTATCCTCTTTACATTCAGCCCGAAAAATCTTACTTTTGTTGAAAGTAAAATAAGACGGGATATTTTGTTTCTGTCTTTGATAACAGACATACATGAATAATTTTATTGTATCAGCACGTAAATATCGTCCTTCGACATTTCGCTCTGTCGTCGGGCAAAAAGCATTGACTCAAACGCTTAAGAATTCGGTAGCAACAAAAAAGCTGGCGCATGCTTACTTATTCTGCGGACCCCGCGGAGTAGGAAAAACAACTTGTGCCCGTATTTTTGCCAAAACGATCAACTGCTTTCATCCGACAGCTGACGGAGAAGCGTGTAATGCCTGTGAGTCTTGTGTTTCATTCAACGAAAACAGATCTTACAATATCCATGAGTTAGACGCAGCCTCTAATAATTCGGTTGATGATATTCGTGTACTTATCGATCAGGTACGTATTTCTCCTCAAATCGGGGAATATAAAGTTTATATTATCGATGAGGTTCACATGTTATCTTCACAGGCTTTCAATGCTTTTCTGAAAACATTGGAAGAGCCTCCTCATCATGCTATTTTTGTTTTAGCTACGACGGAGAAACATAAAATATTACCAACGATATTATCACGTTGCCAGATCTATGATTTTAACCGGATCAGCATCAATGATACGGTTGAACATTTAGCTTACGTTGCTTCTCAGGAAGGAGTCAGCGTTGAGCCGGAAGCATTGAACGTTATTGCTCAAAAGGCTGACGGAGGGATGCGTGACGCTCTTTCTATTTTTGATCAGGTTGTAAGTTTTACAGAGGGTAATGTAACCTATCGGGCTGTCATCGACAATCTGAATATTCTGGATTATGAGTATTATTTCCGGATTACAGATGCTTTCCTTGCAGGCGATTTTAAAGCTGCCCTTCTAATCTTTAATGATATTTTATCGAAAGGTTTTGAAGGACAAAACTTTATTACCGGATTATCTTCTCATTTGCGCGACCTGCTTGTCAGTAAAGATCAGTCAACGATAACGTTACTAGAAGTTGCCGAAGTGGTAGCTCAGAAGTATGCGCAACAAGCTGCTAATTGCTCAAATGACTTCCTTTTTAAATCAATCGAATTGACCAATGAGTGCGA
>JBOFKE010000152.1:0-10907 GCA_051657185.1 Bacteroidales bacterium
AATCTTCTTTCCCAGTTTACATTATAGGATAGAGACATAGATGCAAAATGCCAGTAGTTGCCACCCGGGCCAATTACCGTACTGCCATGTCCTGCACCGTTCATAAATCCTCCGGGTTTGTAAGAAACAGGATTATTAGGCGCATAGGTATATGGGCCCAGCGGATGATCCGCCATATAAACACCGTCTCCGTATACATTGAACTCAGTTCCGGGCGCAGCATATTGCATATAATATTTGCCATTATGTTTGGTTAACCATGCACCCTCCATATATCCTTTTAACGTTGTATCAGCATGATTTTCGCCAAAGCGCTCCCATCCATGTTTATCCATATCCAATTTGAATAATTCATGGGTTTCACCTTCCGGATGAAAGTGACGATCCTTATTCAGCTTTTTACCACGCATCGGATAAGTGTTGGATGATCCCCAGAACATATAAGCCTGCCCATCATCATCAATAAACAAGTCAGGATCCTGCAAATCATATAAGATACCGGGAGTTGATTTCCAATCTCCTTTTTTCGGATTATCGGTATAAAGAATGCTCATGTTCCCTGAAGGATTACCAGTTACATAGAGTACTGAATCTTTATAATTATGAGCTGCAGGTGCATTACTCCCTTCGAAATACCAGTTCTGAGGAGTGATAAACTCCCATTCAGCAAGATCCTTCGAATGCCAGTAGCCATGTGAGCGAGTAACAAACATGTAATACTCACCTCTGAACTCGACCACAGCCGGATCTGCACCAGAGCGGTAAGATATGTTATCACCCGAATTATAGATCATATAAGTATAATCCAGATTAATCGGATTGCAGTAGGTCGAAATTTTCATTGACTGAGCATTTGATTCAAAACAGAATGTGCTCAGGAGTGTCAGGAACGAAATAAGATGTAATTTTTTCATAGTTTAACGGAGATCAAATAAAGAAAACCGAAGTAGAATTTTCTCATACAATAAAGATCTACTTCGGTTTCCAAAAAAAAGAACCAATTTATTTTTTAAAATAGAAGTCAGCTTCATTCTTTTCTTCGGCTGAATCCAATCCAACCCAAACTTTGAAATCACCTTCCTCAGTAACTCTGTTCATATTAATATCATACATTTGCAAGTCTTTTTCAGACAATTCAAATGTAACTGTTCTTTTCTCACCTTTCTTAAGTGCTATCTTGTTGAAGCCTTTAAGTTCTTTAACCGGGCGGGTTGTTGTCCCGTAAATATCTCTTACATACAACTGAACAACCGTTTCACCATCTACGTTACCTGTGTTTGCAACGTCAGCAGTTATCGTTAATTTTTCGTTTGGTCCGAATACTGTTTTATCCAGCTTCATATTATCAACCGCGAAAGTTGTGTAGCTTAATCCGTAACCAAACGGATATAGAGGCGTATTTTCTACATCAAGGTAGTTACTTTTATAATCTGTTTTAGGGAATGCAGGATCAATCGGACGACCTGTATTCTTGTGATTATAGTAAATAGGTACTTGGCCTACATTGCGAGGGAATGACATTGTCAATCGTGCTGAAGGATTATAATCACCAGCGATCACATCAGCCATACCATGTCCGGCCATTGTTCCCAGGTACCATGCTTCTAAGATTGCATCTACATTCTGATCTTCCCAGGATAAATCCAAAGGTCTGCCATTGATAAGCACCAAACCGACAGGTTTACCGGTTTTTTTCAACTCCTTCAAAAGATCTTGTTGTGCTCCCGGAAGTTTGATATCTGAACGCGATGCAGCTTCGCCAGACCAGTTGAAGTCTTCACCCATTGCTGCAATAACGATATCTGCTTTTTTAGCTGTTGCTATAGCTTCAGCAAACATACTTTTATTATCTGTAGTCAGATCAGCTCCTTGCGCATAGATGAATTTAACGTTTGAGTTTTTATACTTCTCGGTTAATCCTTCAAATAAAGAAACACTTTGTTCTCTATCTCCTTTACCTGCCCATTCACCGTTCTGATTAATTTTATCTTTTACCATTGGACCGATAAGCGCAACAGTCAGATTTTTTTCCGGAGAAATAGGGAAGAAGTTGTTTTCATTCTTCAATAGGACGATTGATTTAGCTGATGCTTCACGCGCTACTTGTAGGAATTCAGGCTTCATAATCGTTTCTTTTTGACGAGTCTCATCCAAATAGCGATAAGGATCATCAAACAAACCTAATAAGAATTTCATTTCCAAAATACGGCGAACAGCTTGATCAATTGTCGAAACAGAAACTTTTCCTTCGTTCACTGCATTCTCCAGATATTTAATATAGACAGCACCTGTCATATCCATATCGACTCCGGCGTTTGCAGCCAGAACAGCAGCTTCCGGTTCGTCTTTTGCAACACCGTGAGGTACAAGTTCATTGATAGCAGTATAGTCTGTCACAACGAAACCGCGGAAATCCCATTCATCACGAAGGATATCCTGAAACAGATATCTGCTCGCTGTACAAGGTACACCTCCGATTTCGTTAAATGCAGTCATATAAGTAGCAGATCCTGCTTCTTTAGCAGCTTCATAAGGAGGTAAGAAATATTCGCGAAGAGTTCGTTCTGATAATTCTGCGGAATTGTAATCACGGCCTGCTTCTGCTGCACCATATGCTGCAAAGTGTTTTGTACACGAAAGTACTGTGTTCGTGTCTTTCAGACTTTCCCATGAGCCTCCGCCCTGGAATCCTTGTACACGAGCTTTCGCAATAAGGCTTCCCAGATATGGATCCTCACCCGCGCTTTCCATTACACGACCCCAACGTGCATCGCGGCTTACATCTACCATCGGTGCAAAGGTCCATGCAATCCCTTCAGATGCAGCTTCAGCAGCAGCAATTTCAGCTGTTTGCTTCATCAGATCTAAATCCCAGCTTCCTGCTTCGGCAAGCGACATTGGGAAAATTGTACGGAATCCGTGGATTACGTCAAATCCGAATAACACGGGTATTTTCAAACGAGATTCTTTCAATGCCATTTCCTGAAGGTGTCTTACGCCTTCTACTGTGTAGCCATTAAAGATACTCCCGACTAATCCTTTTTTCAAATATGGTTCGAAATCATCCGTCATAACCGGACCGGTAATATCCCAGTTACAAGAAAACTGAGTCATTTGACCAATTTTTTCTTCCAAAGTCATTAATGAAAGGACCGAATCGACTTTTCTTTCGATGTCCTTATTTCCACTAAAGCTTTTCCATTCGGTTTTGTTGCCCGTACACCCGATAATACTCGAGAATGCAACGATACTGATTGTTGTTTTTATTGCCTGATTCATTATCTGAATAATTTTCTGGTTTTCCCATTTGTAACTGTTCAATGGCAAAACAATACAATCTATGAGGTATCCGCAATATTAATTATACAATACAGTTACTTCGCATCCTATTTTTTTATACTACAACAGTACTACAGTTTGCTATAAAATTCTGAAATACAGTTTTATAATGCGGGTTTTACTTTATTCTCGCTATTTTGATAAAACAATACTTTAATCGATATTTGGAGAGTTGAAATACTTTGGAAATAAAAAAATAAGATGCATAGATTAATAATTGATTAAAATGACGGTCGGTTTTTCAGATCATTTAATAAGCTTTGAGAATCTCCATATTGGGTGCGATTTTTTTTGTTCGTATTTTTCGTTAAGCAAATACATGTTCCCGGCGAATATGTATTCTAAATATTTAATACACTCTTTTACAAACCATATAGCATGAAATTATCTAAGTTAAGTTACAAAATTCTGTTGTTTCTTTTAGTCATCCTGGCTTTTCATGAAACAGGGATAGCAATGGATAATAATCCTAATATTTTTTCTATTCCGGCTTATGATTATAAAGCAGGTAAAAAGAACTGGGGATTAGCTTATGACTCTCAGGGGAATATGTATGTCGCTAATAATGATGGCTTATTACGATACGATGGGCTTCAATGGCTGTTTGTTAAGTCGGGATCTATTATCCGCTCAATAGCAACAGGACCTGATGACCGTGTATATACTGGGGGATACAAGGACTTTGGTTATTGGGAAACAGATGCTAAGGGGATACTAAAATACCATTCGCTTAGTAAATCTATTATTGGTAAAATGGATTCGGATGAGGATATATGGAAAATAATTGTGCGTAAGGAAGGTATTTATTTTCAATCTTTCGCACATATCTATTTCTATGATTATAAGCGTGTAACAACCCTTCCGTCTGTTGGATTCATACTATTCTTGCAAGAAGCCGGTAACAGATTACTGATTGAAGGATTAGGTAAACTCTATGAAGTCAAAGAAACATCGATACTTCCGTTGGAGGATTTACCGGTGAATATGATTCATCAGATTCTCGATCATAAGGATGGAGTGCTTTTATGTTCGGCTAAAGATGGCATCTGGCAAATCAAAGACGGTAAAGTGCAGGAATGGGATAGAGATTTGAATACTCTTCTTAAGAATATTGATATTAATTGCGGACTTGTTTTGCCAAATGGTAATTATATGCTGGGTACTTTATCCAGCGGGATTTTTGAGATAACGCCTCAAGCCCGGATTGTTCGTCATTACTCCATTGACAATGGCTTACGCAGTAATACTATTTTATCTATCCTTTTAGATGCGAATCAGAATGTATGGATAGGCACTGATAACGGAATATCTAAATTAGAATATGACACCCGTTTCCATTTCCTTCGTGATCCTAACCATAAGCTCGGAGCTGTCCATGCTACAGCTCTTTTGAACGGACTGTTATATATGGGAACAAATAAAGGCCTTTTTGCACTTCCTTTTTCAAAGATGAAAGACCAGACTGTGTTAGATAAGCTAAATCCTGTACCTCAGTCGCAAGGGCAGGTCTGGGACTTGCAAACAATCGATGGTCAAATTTATATGGCTCATCACAAAGGGTTGTTTCAGGTTTCGTCGCAAGAGCTGAAACCTTTATATACGGCTAATGGTGTTCAAGCACTGAAAGAGTTTACGATTGATAACAGCGTTTACCTTCTTGCATCAGCCTATAATAGGTTGCTGATCTTCAAACGTGATGTGGAGAAAAATTCATTTGTTTTATTGCGCGAACTGCCACGAGATATAAATGTTTCGACCAGTATCGAAATTGATAATTCGGGAAATATCTGGCTGGGGCATGAGTTTAAAGGATTCAGCTGCTATCGTCTTAATAAAGAAATGAACGAACTGACTCCTGTTGATATTAATAAATCGGGATATAGTAAATTGAATAATTCATTAGTGAAGGTAACTTCTCTGAATGGACGTATTGTACTAATATCTGACGGTATCAGCTATACATACGATGATTTGAATCATCACATTGTGTTGTTTCAACCATTAAATACAAAAGGTAAGTTTATTACGAATCCTCAGTTGTTACAGCAGATAGATAAGGATCACTACTGGTTGATAGGTAAAAGTGAGTGGGCTTTGCTCAAAGCAACGCCAAACGATCTTCAGATGATTGACCATTTGCATTTTAATGACCCTTCTATAGAAACAGTAGATGGATATGAAGCAATTTGTCCGGTAAATGATAGTACGTCAATTATTAATCTGATGAATGGAATCTTGCTTTATAGCTCTTCTGCTTCATCGGGAGTCGATTATCTGAATAATCGTCTTTCGCTTTCGTTTATCGAGGCCTTCTCTATGAAGGGTGAAACCGACACGCTTCGCATCGCATCAGGGGACGCAGTAAAATTGCCATATGTGTTTAACAATTTGCGCTTTCGTGTTGCTGGTTCCGGACTTCAAAATATGCATAACAGCTATCAATATAAACTGGTAGGGATGGATGATGCATGGTCGTCGGTCTCCAGAAGTGGCATAATCCAGTTTGACCGTTTACCTTATGGGAAATATACCCTGATGATAAACTCGATACATGAGGAAAACATTATGGATCAAAGCCAGACAGCCGATGTCATGTACAGTTTTGAAATTTTGCCTCCATGGTATTTGAGATGGTATTCAATTCTGATATACGGGCTGGTTTATATTTCCATTATTTTAATCATACGTCAGATTTACAAAGAAAGACATCGTAAACAGTTGTTGCGTCAGGAAGAGTTGGAAAATCAAATGCATATTATGCAAGAGAAACAGAAGCTTGAAAATGATCTGTCTGAGAAGAATTCTAAACTAGTGGAAATAGCTTCTACAACCATTAAAAAGAATGAACTACTCAATAATGTAAAAGAAGAGATAGATGCATTTGTCTCTAAAAATCCTTCTGCATCTATAAGCACAAAGCTTAGTAAGATCACGCGGACCATTAATTCGCCGACACTGACGAAAGATGACTGGAGCCTGTTTGTTATGCAGTTTGAGGCATCTCATCCGGCATTTTTCAGGGAAGTCAAGGAGAAATATCCATCCTTGACTCCATCCGAATTGAAACTGGCTGCTTGTCTGAAGTTAAATCTGACTACAAAAGATATTGCGTCATTACTGAATATATCTGTTAGGGGTGTTGAAGTAAGCCGCTATCGTTTGAGGAAGAAAATCTCACTGGAATCAACAGAAAATCTGAATGAGTTTTTTATACGAAACTTTTAATTCTCATCAAAAACTATCGGCTTAAGCCGATAGTTTTTTTCTCTTATAGTTTAGCCTGTTACAAAAATATTACATAGCTGAAATCCTTTGTTGAAAGCCTATTAAGCATTGTTGTAGTATTTGTGTAGCAGTAGAGTAAATAGATGATGTATGTAAGTTGTACTTCAAAATAAAGACACTCAACTTTCCTTTTATACTTTCGAATCGGTCAAGGGTTCAAATCAC
Source organism: Bacteroidales bacterium (assembly GCA_051657185.1). Classification (GTDB taxonomy): domain Bacteria; phylum Bacteroidota; class Bacteroidia; order Bacteroidales; family UBA7332; genus UBA7332. The sequence goes on from JBOFKE010000152.1 coordinate 6,790, forward strand.
TTTTAACTCTAAATCAATCAGGTAAGTTTACGGATTAATTTACAGACTCAAATTTTTTGAAAAAACCGATTAAAGCAATCTCAAAATTTTAACTCGAATGAGACAGAAATTTATTTATCTCACTTTCTTATTACTAATGTGTGCGACTGAGATTTTTGCTCAGACTCATACTTTAAAAGGCGTAGTTAAGGACTCACATGGTGAGCCCCTTATTGGTGCGACTGTACTTTTGATAGGTACAGGTCACGGTACTGCAACTGATTATGATGGGAACTATGAATTGACAAATTTGCCTTCTGAAGGTATGTTGCGATTTAGTTCGATAGGAATGAAAACAATTGAAGTGGCTATTCCTAAAGGATCTGTTTTGAATCTTGTGATGCATGATGACAACGAGCAACTTGAAGAAGTTGTTGTTGTTGGTTATGGTACAGCGAAACTAAAAGACTTGACATCACCTATTGCTAATATCAAAGGAGATGAAATATCCAAATCTTCTTCTTCGAATGCGATGCAGGCTATTCAGGGTAAAGTTGCCGGTGTTCAGGTTGTAAGTAATGGTGAACCAGGTGCAGGACCAGCCGTACGTATACGTGGCGTTGGTTCTTTTACCAATGAATCCCCGTTGTATGTTGTTGACGGAATGTTTTACGATAATATCAACTTTCTGAACAGTAATGATATTGAAGATATCTCTGTTTTGAAAGACGCTTCTGCTGCTGCTATTTATGGTGTTCGTGCAGCAAATGGTGTTGTATTGGTGACAACAAAAAAAGGATCTTTTACGCAACAGGCAAAAGTAAGCTATAATGGTTATGTCGGAATTCAGCATGCAACAAACATGTTGAAAATGGCTGATGGTAGCCAGTACACGATGATGTTGCAAGAAGTTGGAGGAGTTCAGAATCAGGCTATTCTTGATAAAGCAGCCCAGTTGTGGGGAGCTAATGCCGATGGAACACCTTCTACAAATACAAATTGGTATAAAAAGCTTACGCGTCCTGCATTTATGCAAAACCACAGTGTTGATGTTACGGGAGGTACGGAAAAAGCAGCTTATACAGTTGGTCTGAGTTATTTGGATCAGGATGGTATTATGAAAGCTAATTCTGATTTCAACCGTTTTACAATGAGAACGAAAGGTGACTATAAACCTTTTGACTGGTTGAAAATCGGAACAAACGTAATATTATCAAAAAGTACAAAGAATGCATCCAATAATGATGCATGGTATAAGGCTTTTACAGCTCCGTCTATTGTACCTGTTTATGATCCCGAAAACTCAAGAAATGAGGAAGGATTTACAGATATGGGGTTAGCCGGATTTAATAATGGTTTCTTTGCGAATCCTATTGCAAGTGCTCATTATTACTCAGCAAAAAATGAAATCTTACAGGTATTACCTTCTATTTATGCGGAGGTATCCATTCTTCCTAATAAGTTATCTTTTAAGACCACTTTTAATCAGGAATTTAACTTAGATAGATTTTTAGGTTTTACTCCTTCTTATCAGGTTTCTGATAATCAGAAAAATGATGTGTCAATGCTGGTAAAACAATATGATTTTTCGAGCAATTATATTTGGGATAACATTGTTACTTACACAGACAGTAAAGACAAACATTCGTGGAATGTGATGTTGGGACAATCTTTGCGTCAGGAAAATCTTCGCTGGATGAAAGGTACTGCTGAAGATGTAGATATGACAAAACCTGAATGGGGCTATATCGACAAAGGTACAAATACGAAAGCATTTGATGGTGGAGCAACTTATAATGGTTTATCTTTCTTTGGTCGCGGAACTTATAATTACGATAGTAAGTATTTATTATCCTTGACTATGCGTGCAGATGCAAGCTCAAAATATAATGAGAAATGGGGTTACTTCCCATCTGTAGGTCTGGGTTGGGTCGCTTCTGAAGAAAATTTCATGAAGGATCAGAAAGTATTTGATTTCTTGAAAGCTCGTGCAAGCTGGGGACTACTTGGAAATGACAAAGTAGATGCAAGTGCAGGTTTTGCAGGTATTCTTACAGGGGTAGGTAACTCAGGTGATTTTGGTGATATTCTGGTACCTGGTTATATTAATCAAAATACTTTCTCTTGGTTGAAATGGGAAGTAGTCGAAGAAATCAATGCTGGTGTTGAAGCGACTTTCCTGGCTAATCGTTTACGTCTGGAGGCTGATTACTATTCAAGAACAACGCATGATGCAGTCGTTGCCTGTCCAATGCCGATTACAGGCGAAATGGTGAATGGTAACTACGGTAAAATCCGTAACAGCGGATTTGAATTAAATCTTAACTGGTCTGATAATATAGGTAAAGATTTCACATATAATGTAGGTTTTAATATGACTACATTGAAGAATAAAGTATTGTCTCTTAAAGATGGTGTTCCATACTTATATACAAATTCAGCAGAATTCCGTACCATTATTAAACCGGGAGAAGCTATTAACTCGTACTACGGTTTAAAAGTTTTAGGAGTTTATCAGAATCAGGCTCAGGTTGATGCTGATCCGATTGCGAAAGCAAATGGTTTGGTTCCTGGCGATTTTATCTATCAGGACTTAAACGGCGATGGCCAAATCAATGACGACGACCGTCAGATTTTAGGAAATAAACTACCTAAGTTTACTTATGGAGCAAATGTAGGAATGTCCTGGAAAAACCTGGATTTCAGCATGAACTTCAGTGGCGTTGCGGGTAATCACATTGTGAATCAGAAAAGAGGTATCCGTCGTTTTGCAGGTAATGTAAATTATGATGCAAATCTGGTAGAAAACAGATGGCACGGAGAAGGAACAAGTAACAGTTATCCTTCTGCAGCAGGTATGGTGAAGGACTGGAATATCGGTAAATTCAATTCATTCCTGGTAGAAAAGGGGAACTACTTCCGTGTTCAGAACATTCAGTTGGGATATACATTCGAAAACATTGCACCCCAAACTAAGAAAGGGCCGGCTCTGCGCTTGTATGTGAATGCCGATAATCCATTTACTTTCTTCAAGTACAACGGATTTACTCCGGAAATCGGATCAGGTTTTGATACGACGACTTATCCGATGGCTTCTACTTATACATTTGGTGTAAGACTGACTTATTAATCAATTGCTTTAAAATAGAATATCTTATGAAATTAAAATATATTCTGGGTGCAGTTTGTCTATCCGTATTGACTACAAGTTGTCAGGATTATCTGGATAGAGCTCCCGAAAATCAAATACCGTCAGAATCGGTAGATTTTACAAATACGGCTAATTCTTACCAACCGGTATCCGGTATTTATGCTAAATCTGCCTGGAATCTTACGGCATGGGCTCAATTAGGTTTGTGGTCTGTCCGGGGCGATGATACATACAAAGGCGGGGCTGACGGTGATCAGCAGATTTATGGTGATATTCATAATTTCGACTATTCGGGTGTAGCTGGATTTTGGGCAAGCGGGAACGCATGGAAACAAGATTTTGAAATCATTATGTCAGCTAATCTCGCAATGGGATCATTAGAAAATTATCAGAAGTTTGCTCAGTCAGAAGCTGATAAGGGGATGATTGAAGCTTATAAAGGAGAGGTTATTTTTCTACGTTCGTACGCTTACCTTATTCTAGGCAGACTTTACGGAGGAGTTCCTGTATTTACAGATAATAACAGCTCTGAGGCTTACATAAAAAAATCACATCAGGAGGTAATGCAATTTATAATAAATGAAATGCAAACAGCTGCTGCTCTTTTGCCGGCAGTGCATCCGAAAGATATGAAACACAAAGGTGCCGTATCGAAGTATTCTGCATTGGCTTTGCAAGCTAAAGCTGCGGCTGAGATTCTTGATTACGAAACAATGTATCGTGCGACAGAGGAAATTATTAACAGTGGAGTTTTTCAGTTGTATCCTAATTTCTACGAGCTGTTTAACATGAACGGTGAGTTGTCTTGCGAAAACTTGTTTGAATTGCAATATTCATATTTTGGTACGGATGCCGGTGAAGCTAAGTTATCAGATAATTATTTTGCATTCCAGGGGCCAAGTGTAGGTTCTCGTTTCGTAAGTCAAAAGAAATTTGGAGCGAATAAGGATCAAAATATGGGAGGCGGCTGGGGCTTCCTTCCTGCCAG
>JBOFKE010000153.1:0-10198 GCA_051657185.1 Bacteroidales bacterium
GCATCATTGCGTGGAGTAAAAGATTTTCTTTATAAAAAAGAAGGTATATGATTCAGATTCTTCAAGTATTGAATATCGTCTTATTAATAATAAGCGGTGTTTTTGTTTCTTATCTTTTTGTATTCTCTGTGGCATCCCGCTTTTCCGGAAGAAAGGGTTTAGCCCAAAAGACAATCAGGAACAGGTTCCTGATTCTAATTCCGGCTTACAGGGCAGAATCTGTCATTGAAGAAACTGTATGCGCGGCTTTGACACAAAAATACGAACCCGAACTGTTTGATGTGCTGGTTATTTCAGATACAATGCCTGATGAGACAAACCTGAATATCGGGAAGGCCGGGGCAGATGTCCTTAGAGTTAACTTTGTAAATAGTACTAAGGCTCAGTCCCTAAAAGCTGCTGTCCATTATATAGAGCAGAAAAACAGGGAATATGATTATGTGTTGATTCTGGACGCGGATAATATTATTTATCCTGATTTTCTTAGTGCTTTTGAATATACAGATTCTCAAAAGATCACGGCGATACAATGTCACCGGATGGCAAAAAATACAGATACAGATATTGCTATGCTGGATGCAATCAGTGAAGAGATGAATAACTCTATTTACAGGCAAGGACATGTGAATTGTCATTTGCCATCGGCTCTGATAGGTTCAGCAATGCTCTTTTCGTTTTCGTGGTTTAGTAAATCAGTTGATTCGCTTAACACGGTAGGAGAGGATAAGGAGCTTGAACTACTGCTTATATATGAGCGTAAATTTATTTATTATGCTGCTGATTCATTCGTTCTGGATGAAAAGGTAAGGAAGAGTTCAAACTTTTACAATCAAAGACGCAGGTGGATCGGAGCACAGCTTGAGAGCTTTGCCTTGGCCCGGAAATATCTTCATGGCGTGCTATCTCCTTTTAATCCGGGACTTCTGGATAAGGTGTTTCAATGGTTGATTCCCCCACGTATAATATTAATGGGAGGTTTACTGATCTGGACTGTGTTTGTCTTCATCTTTAAACTGTCGGATAGTAGTTTGTGGATAGTGATTGATGCAACTTTGCTGTTGGCTCTGCTTTTCGCTATTCCGGGTAAGATGTATTCTTTCAAATTATTGAAAGCTTTGTGTAAGATACCTTATATTTTTGTTCTGATGCTTTTCAATATGTTTAGATTAAAGAATGCAACTAAAAAGTTTATTCATACAAATCGGAATTCTTAAATTAACCTTTAAACCGGATTCAAATGAAAATCGCAATTGAAGCTCAGAGGATATTTCGTCCGAATAAACATGGGATGGATTTTGTAGTATTGGAGTCGATCAGACAACTTCAACAGATAGATCATGAGAACGAATATTATATCATTGTTGCACCGGGACAGGATCCATGTCTTTCGGAAACATCCAATTTTCATATTGTAGAACTGAAAGCATCAGGAGGTTATCCTGTGTGGGAACAGATAGCTCTGGCGCGGTATATAAATAAATTAAAACCGGATTTATTGCATTGTACGAGCAATACAGCACCAATTAATATAAACATTCCATTGATTGTAACACTACATGATATAATCTTTCTGGAAAAACAACAAGCAAATAATGCATCCTTTTATCAACGTCTGGGGCGATTGTATCGTAAAATGGTCGTACCGGTTGTGTTAGGGAAATGTCAGAAAATAATTACTGTTTCAGGTTTTGAAAGAGAGCGTATAGCGAGTTATCTGAATTTAGACAGGAATAAACTTCAGGCTATCTATAACGGATTCAGTGATCATTTTCATCCAATAAAACCGGATGATTGCACTCGTGTAATCAATAAATATATTGATACACAGCGCTTCATATTTTTTCTTGGAAATACAGATCCAAAGAAGAATACGATTAATACACTGAAAGCTTATGCCTTATATGCAGAAAAATCAGCTCATCCGGCAAAGTTACTGATAGCAGATCTCAAAATAAATATTCTGTATAAATATCTTGATGACAATGATTTGGGTAAGATTAAGCCGATGATTGTGTGTCCCGGATATATACCAAATAAAGACTTGCCTTATATTTATAGTGCAGCCAGTGTATTTTTGTACACATCTTTGCGTGAAAGCTTTGGGATTCCTCTTCTGGAAGCTATGGCTTGCGGGACACCTGTCATAACCTCGGATCGTTCAGCTCTGCCGGAGATCGCAGGAGCGGGTGCAATTCTGGCTGATCCCACTGATCCGGCAGATATAGCCGGATATTTACTTCGACTGGAGGATGATCCGGATTTTCGTCAGAAAACAATTGAATACGGACTAGAAAGAGTAAAGGCTTTTTCGTGGAGGAATACAGCGACTGAATTATTGAATTTATATACCAAAATCGCTTTGCAATATGGAAATAAATAATGAAAACTATACGATACTGGCAATAGATGATCATGATGCGAACCTATTGCTTTTAAAAGCTATCCTTGGAAGTGCAGGTTATAAAGTAATAACAGCAACTTCAGCCTCAATGGCTTTCGATATATTGAATCAGCAAATTCCCGATATAATTATCATGGACGTAATGATGCCTGTGATGGATGGTTATGAAGCAACAGCTATCATTAAATCCAATGAATTATATAAAAATATTCCCGTTATTTTTCTGACTGCTTTAGTAACATCAGAAGATGTCGTTAGATGTTTTAATTCCGGAGGAAGTGATTATATCAGTAAGCCTTTTAACAGAGGTGAACTTATTGCAAGAGTATCCAATCAGACTTCTTTACTCGCAGCTAAAAATAGAATAATGGATCAGAATGATGAGCTTCGTAAAATTATGGAGCACAGGGATAAACTTTATTCTGTTATTGCTCATGATTTAAGAGGTCCGTTGGGAAGCATAAAAATGATCATGGAATGTTTACAAACGAATTTGCAAAACAAGAATATCGGTTTTGATAATATGGAGCTGCTGTCTGAAGCGAATAAACTTTCAGATGAGTTGTTTCAATTGCTCGATAATCTGCTCAAATGGACAAAGAATCAGTTGGGACGGCTAAACTTGGTTTATCAGAAAGTAGATATAAGAGGAATTGTATTGAGTGTGGTCGAATTTTATACACTGATTGCTCAGTTTAAATCAATTCAAATCACAACGGATGTGCCTTCAGAGCTATTTGTAAATACGGATATTGATGTTGTAAAGACTATTCTTCGCAATTTTATAAATAATGCGATAAAATTTAGTTATACGAATTCCGAAATTCATGTAGGAGCAAAGCAAAAAGGAGATGTTATTGAGGTTTTTGTGAAGGATTTCGGACAAGGAATACCTGAAGATCAGCAAATGAGATTAAGAAACAGGGAGTTTGTATCATCAGCTTTTGGTACAAATAAGGAGGAAGGAACCGGAATGGGACTGACGTTAAGCCGGGATTTGATCGATCGGATTGGAGGTTCTTTTGACTTTGAATCAGAGCCGGGCAAGGGTGCAACGTTTTATTTTTCTATTCCCGTTTGTAGCTAGCATTACTTATGCAGATCTGATAGAAATATTGGTCAGATCATATTTGTTTCTATTGATGAGTCGTATGTTGTTTTATAAATATAAATATGTGTTTATTGTGGTTTTGTAAAATAAATTTGCATATATAATATATTTATGCTTAATTGCAGTCAATTGATTAATTTGAAAAGCATACTGGAAATATATTTATATTTAATACGACTAAAAATGAAATCTATCTTATATTATTGGGGAATTATTTGTCTGTTAAGTATTATGCCGTCTTGCTCATCTGAAGGATCTGAAACAGATCTTGATTTAGAGGAAATCACAGAGGTTGCGAGAGAGTTGAAATTATCCATACCTCTGATCAATGAAACGTGGATTTACACGGATGAGGTGGATTATGAGTTTGAAATTCTGGACGGTAACGGGGATTACCGGGCTGTTGTGACGGATAATGGCGGTGATCCATCAGCTTTTGCTCGAGTAGAAGGAAATAAGGTTATTGTCAGCTTACTTGATGATAGTGGTTGTTCTGTCACTGTATGGGATAAGAAAGGTAAAAGTGCTGTGGTCTATATTCAGTCGACACATGAGTCATTGGTTGTTGTGAATCATACCTATTTTGTAGAAGTGGGAGATATATGGGAAATAAAAGGTATTGACTTCGGTGTCGGTAAACCTTATACGATTGAGCGTGTAAAAGGTGATGCTTCCGAGATTGAGGTGAAGGATGGAAAAATGTATGTAACAGCTAAGGCTTTAGGGAATACGGATTATAAGTTCCGGGATAAGCGTGGAACTGTTATGTCATTCAGAAGTGTATCGAGTTTGCAGTTTGACGTGCAGAAAGGTGAAACTGAGCTTGGCTTTGATGCAGCGAACTACATGTCGGCTACCGTTACTCTCAAATGGGGAAAAGAGTGGAAAATTATTGATTCGTCGAATATTATTTCGTATAATATTTCGTTGGAACGTCCGTATGTGGTGGGCGGCGGATTAAGTGAGTTTTATACGCTTTTTCTGAATACCAAAGAAGAAGGGAAAGGTACAGATTTTTTCCTTTTGCGAAACAGCGATAACGAAGAGGTGACCGTATCTATGAGTATTCAGTGATAATCAGATAACATAATATAAAGTAAAAGGGCTGCCGGAAGCATAAGCTTCGAGGCAGCCCTTTTTATAAACACACAATTCTTTCAATAATAAATGACTTTGAATTAGAATACAGGTAACTGATAGATGAATCCTGTAGATAATTCAGAAGTGTTGAAGTTTTTCCAACCTAACTCTTTAGCTTTTTGAGCGAAAGAGTATGATCTTCCGGTGTATGCAAGGAAGAAGTGAAGGTTAGAGTTATTCATCGGATAGAATTCTACCCCTGCAGAATAACCGATAGATGTACGGTAGCGACCAGCTTCTCTGTCTGTGTTAGCTTTAGCTAAACCTTGAGTTTCGTACATCCCTTTTGCGAAGATGTTCCATTTTTCAGTAACACGATAGTTTGAGTGAAGTACCAATGAAAGGTAGCTTGCATCCATCGCTCTGAAATCCTTACGACCGTCAAGATCTTTGTTGATGATTTCTGTCATGATGCCTTTTCTGTCTAGTTGCTGACGAGCATACATTACATCGAAATAAGTAGATGAGCGGTTGATGTTTAATTGCTGACCGAACGCAAAATAATACATGTTGCGGTTTTTAGCTTGTTGCATAACCGAAGCAGACCAACGAGTCATGAACATGTTGTCAGCAAATGAACCATTCCAGTTTAATGTATAAACTAATGGAAGTTTTGTATCTTCGATTGTTGATGGAAGCGGTCCGTAAGTGTTTTCGAATGAATTGTTACGTGCGTCCAATACCTGGAATGCCAATTGTTGAGCAGGAGTGAAATCCATTACAAAGTTAACCCCGGTAAGGAAGTTGTCCATATAATCAATCATATCACTGTACTGATAGATTTCAATCGGGTTAAGATCGAATTCGAAACCACCGTAAGCAGCACATTGTTTACCACCAACGATAGAGAATTTAGGAGATAATTTGAAACCAACAGAAGCGATGTCGATAGATGTAGGAAGATTATCAATCATTCCTGATCCGTTGTTACCTCTGTTTAGTCTCTGACGGTAACGGTAAGACAACCAATCGTTGACGTTACCTTTCATCTCAAGACGTAATTGCTTGAATTTGAATGCACCTTTGTCAAAAGAACCGTCTGTAAAGTTTGCGTCAAAACCTGCATGCATGTTAAGCAATAGGTTGAATTTGTCTGTTTTCTTCTCAATCTTAGTAAGAGTTTCAAACATTGACTTTTCGTTCTCTTTAACATCTTGAGCATAAAGAGCCCCCGACACGAAAAGAGGTGTCAGTAAAGCAAAAAACTTCTTCATTTTACTTTTAAGTTTTGGTTTAGGTTTTATTTTAATCTCTGTGTATTTTAAGTATCTTTTTTCTGCAAAGAAAATTCTTTTCGTTACTAAAAGCGGTGTCAAAGATATACTAAATCTTCAAAATGATAAAACTGATTTTATCAGGAGCAAAAATAGAATCGGAAAAAAAACAAATTGAAGTAAGCCTGTAGATGCATGAGTTATAAAAGGATGAACTTTATTGGTGTTGTTTCGGTTTTATTACGAAATATTATAGGTTGCAGACGGAGAGATGAATAAAAAATACCCGACTCTTCACAGAGTCAGGCATTATAAACACAGTTCAGTAAAATGAAGTTATTTAGTACAGAATTTAAAGTCGTTATATAGAAAATTAAAAGATGATCAGAGTCTTTCGGACTCTGGGCTAAGTACCGTTTCGTTCGTCAGAGTGGTCTCGTGAGCTAGTTCCATCAGACGATCAATTTCGTCAGTCAGATACTCAATTTCCAACGCATATTTTTCTGCGTCGACCAAAAATGACTCGCGTTTCTCCATCAACTCCTGGAGTTTATGAGAATTGATAATTTGTTTCATCTTTAATCCCTTTTATTTCAAAAACACACAAATATAGTTTATTGTTTAATAGATTGTAAACTTTTTTGATGTTTTATTTTGAAATTCTTATTTGATGATAAGTATTTTATGTGTAAAAATCTTCGAAAACCTAGTTGTATTCGGCAAAAGAGGTATATATTTGTTTAAGGTTGTCATGTCTTATGGATGTTGATTAAATTTAATCTGCTTCGAATTTATTTTTTTGTTTTTCCTGAAGGCGTGATAATCTCTACATCAACATTTAAAGAAGAAAATTTTATGAATGATTTATTCGGATTCGCATTTCTGTGTTTTTCATCGTTTTTTACTTTGATCAATCCGTTTGGGGTGATGCCCGTATTTGCATCTTTGACTAGTCAGTTGGATGAATCGGAGAGACGAAAGGTGGCTATAAAATCTTGTGTGGTAGCCGCATCCATAGTAATTGCGTTTGCACTTTCGGGGCAAATGCTTTTCAAGTTTTTCGGTATTTCGGTTGATAGTCTGCGTATTGTGGGCGGGGTTATTTTCTTTATTTTAGGTATGGATATGCTTCAGGCACGATTGAGTGAAGTGAAAGTTAAGAAGTCGGAAGTTACCGGCTATGTGCGTGATATTTCGATTACGCCGTTGGCTATACCTATGATGTGCGGACCCGGGGCAATTACGAACGGTATTGTTCTGATGCAGGATGCTCATTCATGGGAAATGAAAGTAGCACTAATCAGTGTAGTTGTCTTTGTGTTGTTTCTTACTTTTCTGATCTTAATGGCTTCAGGTAAGCTTCTTAAACTCATCGGCGAAACAGGCAATAATGTTATGATGCGTCTGATGGGGCTTATCGTGATGGTGATTGCCGTTGAATTTTTATATACGGGCTCTAAGCCTTTATTAATCAATATAATAAAAACAGCTATTCAGCAAAGTGGTTTGCAGTAAGCTTATATGGTATATAATAACATAAAAGAAGTTTAAAATTTATTTCGTATCTTGCGGCAATAGACACAGAACAATCAATTTAAACTTATGAATAACACAATGGAAAATGAAAAGAAAGGTGGTCTTGAACTGCCGGAAAATGCATTTCGGGAGCTTAAGCCTGGAGAAGAGTATAAACCGCTTTTGGCGGGTAACGGGAATATCGGTGAGGTGACAGTATGGTCTGTGACCTGGGGGGTATTAATGGCTGTTTTGTTTTCAGCTGCTGCCGCCTATCTGGGATTAAAGGTAGGACAGGTGTTCGAGGCAGCTATTCCGATCGCAATTATTGCGGTGGGTGTTTCGGGTGCAGCCAAACGTAAAAATGCGTTGGCTGAGAATGTTATCATCCAGTCGATCGGTGCTTGCTCGGGTGTGATTGTTGCAGGTTCGATCTTTACGCTGCCTGCTCTGTATATTCTACAGGCGAAATATCCCGAACTGACAGTTAACTTTCTGGAAGTATTTATCAGTTCTCTTTTAGGAGGTGTACTGGGGATTTTGTTTTTGATTCCTTTTCGTAAATATTTTGTTTCGGATATGCATGGTAAATATCCTTTTCCGGAGGCTACAGCTACGACGCAGGTTCTTGTTTCCGGAGAGAAGGGTGGTAATCAGGCAAAAGCTTTGGCTGTAGCAGGATTAATCGGAGGTTTATTTGACTTTATGATTGCTACATTCGGAGCCTGGAGTGAAGAGGTGACTACACGTATTCTTCCTTTCGGTGAGGCTTTGGCAGATAAAGCTAAAGTGGTGTTGAAAGTTAATACAGGTGCTGCGGTTCTGGGTCTTGGTTTTATTATCGGTTTAAAATACAGTATTATTATATGTGCCGGATCTTTGTTTGTATGGTTTCTGGTTATCCCGGGTCTGAATATTATTTTCGGAGATATGGTGTTGACGCTGGGTAACGATACGATCACACAGACAGTAGGTTCAATGTCACCGGAACAAATTTTCGTGAATTACGGTCGCCACATCGGTATCGGTGGTATTGCTATGGCGGGTGTAATAGGTATTATCCGTTCGTGGGGCATTATTAAAAGTGCTGCAGGTTTGGCTGCGAAAGAGCTGGGTGGAAAAAATGCGGCAGATGTGGAAGATACGAAACGTACACATAAGGATTTGTCGATGAAGATTATTGCAATCGGCAGTATCGTGACGTTGATTCTGATTTTGGTGTTTTTCTATTTTGGTGTAATCCATAACCTGACGCAGGCAATTGTTGCATTACTTGTGGTTGCCGTGATTGCTTTCTTGTTTGCTACTGTTGCAGCTAATGCAATTGCGATTGTTGGTTCGAACCCGGTGTCGGGTATGACGCTGATGACGCTGATTCTTGCATCGTTGATTCTGGTAGCGATCGGTCTGAAAGGTACTTCGGGTATGTTGGCTGCATTATTAATTGGTGGAGTTGTTTGTACAGCCTTGTCGATGGCAGGTGGTTTTATTACGGACTTGAAAATCGGTTACTGGATCGGATCGACTCCTGCTAAACAGGAAACATGGAAATTCTTAGGAACGTTGGTTTCGGCAGCAACGGTAGGTGGGGTTATTCTTATTCTGAATAAGACTTACGGCTTTACGAGTGGTGAATTAGCTGCACCTCAGGCAAATGCGATGGCTGCTGTTATCGAACCTTTGATGTCGGGTCAGAGTGCACCTTGGATCCTATATGCAATCGGAGCATTGCTTTCAATTGTGTTGACATTCTTTGGTGTACCTGCATTGGCATTTTCTTTAGGTATGTTTATTCCGTTGGCATTAAATACACCGCTTGTTGTGGGTGGTTTGATCAGCTGGTATGTTGGCTCGCGTTCGAAAGATCAGGCATTGAATACAGCTCGCGTAGAAAAGGGTACATTATTGTCTTCGGGTCTGATTGCCGGTGGAGCTTTAATGGGTGTTGTAAGTGCTGTGATCCGTTTCTTGGGTTATGATTTTACAAAATACGAAGCAGTGAAAACCTGGATGCAAAGTTCAGGTTATGAGATATTAGGATTGGTTATGTACATTGCATTAATCATTTATCTGGCTAAAGCAAGTATGAAAACTGATAAAGAATAATTGATCTGAATCAATTATCGAAACCTTTGAGAATTGCCTTTCATCTAATCTGGTGAAGGGCAATTCTTTTTTGCAGACAAGGGATGTACATGTATGAAAAAAAGGGTCAGCGGATAAATATTGTTTTTTAGCAAGCGTCACCGCAATATTCTCTTGTAGAATAAATTTATTAATATGCCAACCAGCTTTAGGAAATAACATCTTTGTAAACTTAATTCGGTATAATTTATAAATCTGCCAACCATTTTCAGTATAAGTCATCGGAGACGCTTACCTACTAACAGAATTTGAAGTTTTATCTGCAACATCTGCAACGTATATATAAACATATATGATACAGGTGATTACGTGTTGCAGATGAAATTTCATCTGCAACCATCTGCAACCATCTGCAACAGCATCAACCCCCGATCCACAAAGGGTTTTCGGATGATGTTGCAGATGTTGCAGATAAAACGCAAAAAAAATCTTTTGTAGTGAACGTATAAAAGAATCCGGAGATTGTCAAATTTATACGGTGTATCTCTGAAAAGATACGCCGTTTCTTTTAAAAGATACACCGTATCGTTGCGAAGATATACCGTATCTTTTCAGAGAAACACTGTATCGTTACGAGCTATTTTCCAATTTGCCTTATCTAATCAGATTTACATACGTATGTAAATTATTTTTGGTACGTATCTAAAAAACTTTAGATACCTATGTAAAATA
>JBOFKE010000154.1:0-3105 GCA_051657185.1 Bacteroidales bacterium
TATAAGCCCGTTTATTCAAATCATCAAGCTCCATTGATTGCAGAGACGAATTAAAGCCTTTTTGGACATATTTCTCTACCTTTTCATGATAAAGCTTCCCAATTTCCGAAATTTCGTTTTGAGTCAAAGCTCTGTTTTCATCAATATAACTTCTTATAATCTGAGAAACGATAACACTCGAAGCGACACAACGAGGATCATAATGAGTCGTTTTTTCAATACTTTCAGCAATCTGAGTTACAGCCACTTTATCCCAAAACTTCCATGTCCCGATAATAGATGTACGCATAACTGCACCATTGGGTGCCGTCAGCATACCTTCTTTGAGCCAACGTCTTTTTGCAGCTGCATGAGGATTCGATAAAAACTCAGGATCCTCCAGCACTTTAGCTGTAAAGTAACCGATATCCTTAGGTCCTCGCTTCATCCAGTCATAAAACTCATGAGCCACCTTCATTTCATTCAAATCACCACTCTTTAAGATCGAATTAAGAATACAAATAACCTGATCCGTATCATCCGTCCATTCGCCTTTCTTCCAGCGTCTGCGATATGAATCGTCTATTATCTCAGTATAATATTTAAGTCCACTCGGATAATGATTTCTCACCTCCTTAGAAGTCATAGATTCCGTTCCTAGTCCCAATGCGTCACCAATAGCCTGGCCATAGATGACTCCTTTTATTTTGTCTATTGTTTGTTCAGATAACATGGTTTTTTCTCTATTTTAAAATCTTAATTAGCACAAAAATAACTCCTTATTGATTTTTCAATGAGGATTACGCAAATATATAAATTTATCTATTATACAATAATTATAGGGATTAAAATTCATTTCACATACTTAGATCAAATGCCACTCTGATATTACAATATTAAATTTTAATGCGCGATTATCTTTCTATTATAAATAAATAATCAATTATTTCTTACAATAACTTGCATTATAAATATATTTACTTTTAATTTGCAACAAACAAAAGAATTAAAATAATATCACAATAATCCTAATTAAATTCTTAAGCAATTATGTCAAATAAGCTATATTTCTTTGATACGACGTTACGCGATGGAGAACAAGTACCGGGATGTCAGTTAAACACCGTAGAAAAAATTCAAGTTGCAAAAGGATTAGAGGAGCTCGGCGTGGATATTATTGAAGCAGGTTTTCCTATTTCAAGTCCGGGAGACTACAACTCTGTAGTCGAAATATCCAAAGCTGTAACCTGGCCTACTATATGCGCATTAACACGTGCCGTTGAAAAAGATATACAAGTAGCAGCCGAAGCTTTACGTTTTGCTAAACATAAAAGAATACACACGGGTATCGGCACTTCTGATTCTCATATTAAATATAAATTCAATTCAACACGCGAAGAGATTATTGAACGTGCAGTTGCTGCCGTAAAATTCGCAAAGAGATACGTCGAAGATATTGAATTTTATGCTGAAGACGCGGGTCGAACAGACAATGAATATCTCGCACGTGTAGTAGAAGCCGTTATCAAAGCCGGTGCTACTGTCGTAAATATCCCTGATACAACAGGGTATTGTCTTCCTGAAGAATATGGTGCAAAAATCAAATATCTGATGGAAAATGTAGATGGAGTGCACAATGCTATATTATCTACACATTGTCACAATGACTTAGGCATGGCTACAGCCAATACAATGGCTGGTATCTTAAATGGGGCACGCCAGGTAGAAGTTACAATCAATGGTATTGGAGAACGTGCCGGAAACACATCCCTTGAAGAGGTTGCGATGATAATCAAAAGTCATAAGGAAATTCCTGTTACAACAAATATCAATACACGCAAAATTTATGGAATGAGCCGGATGGTTTCGAGCTTGATGAATATGCCCGTACAACCGAACAAAGCAATTGTCGGGCGCAATGCATTTGCACATTCTTCAGGAATCCATCAGGATGGTGTATTGAAGAATCGCGAAAGCTATGAAATCATCGATCCGAAAGATGTTGGTATTGACGAAAACTCGATCGTCCTTACAGCCCGAAGCGGAAGAGCTGCATTAAAACACAGATTAGAAAGCCTCGGAGTTAATATACAAAAGATTGATCTCGATAAAACGTATGAAGAGTTTCTTAAACTGGCCGACCGTAAAAAAGACATCAACGATGATGATGTATTGATGCTTGTTGGTAAAGAGAGAAATGAAGGAGGACGCATCAAGCTTGATTACCTTCAGGTGTCTTCAGGCGTGGGTATTAAACCTGTAGCCAGTATATGCCTGGATATTGCCGGTGAAAAATTTGAAGCTGCTGCATCAGGAAACGGACCTGTCGATGCGGCTATCAATGGAGTAAAAAAGATCATTAACCGCAAAATGGCTGTCGAGGAATTCTTGATTCAGGCTATTACACGGGGTAGTGACGATGTAGGCAAAGTACACATGCAAGTATCATATAAAGATCAAAATTACTACGGATTCGGCGCAAATACAGATATTATAGCTGCCTCTGCCGAAGCTTTCATAGATGCCGTAAATAAATTTGTAAAGTAACTTATTCATGAACACACTTTTTGATAAAATCTGGGATAAACACGTCATTCATTCGATTGAGAACGGGCCGACACAACTCTATATAGATCGACATTATTGTCACGAAGTAACAAGTCCGCAAGCATTTGAAGGCCTACGCATGCGCGGTCTTAAGGTTTTCCGTCCTGAGAAAACGATTTGCACGCCAGATCATAATATACCAACAATCCATCAGGACCAACCCATTACTGATCCCGTATCACGCCAGCAGGTTGATACGCTTACGGCCAATGCTCACTCTTTTGGATTAACACTATACCCTCTCGGGCATGAGCTAAATGGCATCATTCATGTGATGGGACCTGAAAATGGATATACGCTACCTGGTATGACAATCGTTTGTGGCGATAGTCATACCTCTACTCATGGAGCCTTCGGAGCTGTAGCTTTTGGTATCGGCACAAGTGAAGTTGAAATGGTATTGGCTTCTCAAACCATCCTTCAGCCCAAACCTTTAAAAATGAGAATTACAGTCGATGGAAAACTAGCTGATGGCGTTACAGCCAAAGATCTTGTTTTATATATTATCTCTCAGGTAGG
>JBOFKE010000155.1:0-1791 GCA_051657185.1 Bacteroidales bacterium
AAAAAAGAGCCACATCTTTCGATGCAGCTCTTTGTGATCCCGACAGGATTCAAACCTGTAACCTTCTGATCCGTAGTCAGATGCTCTATTCAGTTGAGCTACGGAACCGTTTTCGAATCGTTATTGTTTCGATTACGTGTACAAAGGTAGAGCTTTTTTTTGATACTGCAAGTTTTGGGAAGAAAAAAATAGCGCCAAAAACCTTTATGAATGGGCTTTTGGCGCTAAATGCTTCATTTATAATGAATAATTCACTGTGTTAAACAATGTATTTATTATGCCTTTTGGTATGATTCTTTCATAAGATCCGGATATTCTTGATTTACCTTCAGAATGAATTCGCCAAAAAGCGTATTTACCCATGCAAACCATTTCCGGGTAAAATCAGCAGGATTATCTTTATGGAACGATTCGTGCATAAATCCTGTATTGGCATCAGTATTGACTAATTGCGTTATACAAGTTTTAATTTCGTCGCGGTCCGTAGAGGTAAGTCCTTTCATAATAATACTCATTGGCCAGATATAATTGAATCCGATATGTGGTCCGCCTATGCCTTCGCCTGCTTTTCCTGAGAAAAAGTAAGGGTTTGATTTACTCCAGACAAACTTGCGGGTATTCTGATATATCGGATTTGAAGCATCGCAGTATCCTAGGTATGGAATAGATATCAAGCTTGGGATATTGGCATCATCCATCAGATTTCGACCTCCGAAACCGTCGACTTCAAAGGCGTATATTGATCCGTATTGCGGATGTTCAATGACTGCATGCTTCTCAATTGCTCGTTCGACCTCTCTGATTAATTTTCGTGATGGATCGAGCAGGTGCTTCCCTTTGCCCGTGATAGAGATTATCTCATTTAGCTGTTTGAGTGAAACTACAGCAAACATATTTGACGGGATCAGGAATCCGAACATTGTAGCATCGTCTGATGGTCTGAATGCCGAGAATATAAGTCCTACGGGATTAACAGGACTTCCCCATCCTTTATTCAGAAGCGTGTCTCCCTGGTTTTCTGTCTCACGCATGAATGAGTAGGGACCATTGTTTTCTTTTCGTTGTTGTTCCTGAAAAGTTTGGATTGTTAATTCCATCGCTTTTTCCCAATTCGAATCAAATACACTTCTGTCTCCTGTAATTTTCCAGTAATGATAGGCAAGACGAATCGGATAACAAAGGGAATCAATTTCCCATTTGCGTTCATGAAGTTCTTTCTTCATATCCGTCATATCTGTCTCCCAGTAGCTACCTGTTGGTCCATCATTAAAAGCATTGGCGTATGGATCGAAGCAGATACATGCAAACTGCCGGCGAATAAGTCCTTTAATCATTTGTTGCAGAGCTGCATCTTTTTTCATCAGAGTCAGGTATGGCCAAACCTGCGCAGACGAATCGCGCAGCCACATGGCGTCGATATCACCGGTAATAATAAATGTATCAGGATTGCCCTGTTCATCGAGTTTATATTTAACCGTTGTGTCTAATGTGTTAGGAAAACAGTTGCCGAACATCCATGCTAGCTTTGGATCCTTGATCTCAGTCATCATACGATCGATTGTTTTTTCGACAGCAGTAGACGTGAAAGCTCTGTTAGATAAGAGCGGACGAAGAGAGCTATATTTGTTTGGGTCCTGAGGATCCATTTTAGCAATTATTTTTTCAGGAGAGAGCATCAACCCGCCCAGGGTTAATGCTCCGCCTTTTAAGAAACTTCTACGAGATATCATAGGTTTAGAATTCAATAATAGATAGAATAGGTGTATGGTCTGATGTATATTTTTCAGAAGT
>JBOFKE010000156.1:0-16943 GCA_051657185.1 Bacteroidales bacterium
AAGAAGGCATGTGTATTGCGGGTGTTTTCGGTGGTCTTCACTCGGGTGTAACGGAAAAAACGACTGACATTTTCCTTGAATGTGCGTATTTCGATCCTACATGGGTGAGAAAATGTGCACGTCGTCATACATTAAATACAGATTCATCTTTCCGTTTCGAACGTGGTTGTGATCCGAATGACACAATCTATGTACTGAAACGTGCTGCTTTGATGATCAAAGAACTTGCAGGTGGGAAAATCACAGGTGATATAGTGGATATCTACCCTGATCCGATTGCTAACTTCCAGGTGCAGCTATCTATCGAGAAGGTGAATAAATTAATTGGTCAGGAAATTCCTGAATCAGAAATTTATGCAATCCTTCAGAGTCTCGAAATCGAAGTGAGAGGCGAAACAGGTGGCATATTGAAACTTGAAGTTCCTACTTACCGTGTAGATGTTCAGCGCGATGTGGATGTTATTGAAGATATCCTTCGTATTTATGGATACAACAACATCGAAATGAACACGAAAGTAAACGCTACACTTTCTTATAAAACACCAACGGATGAGAGTCATCAGCTTCAAAATCTGATTGCTGAGCAGCTTACAGGATGCGGATTCAACGAGATCCTGAACAACTCATTGACAAAACAGGCACACTACACAGATCTTACGGTTTATCCGGAAGCTGAATGTGTAAAATTACTTAACCCTTTAAGTAATGACCTGAATGTTATGCGTCAGACTCTTCTGTTCGGTGGATTGGAATCAATCGCTTACAACCGTAACCGTCGTAATGCCGATATCATGTTCTATGAATTTGGTAATTGCTACAGTTTCCATGCTGAGAACAAGAAAGAAGATAAAATCCTTAGTCCTTATTCAGAGCAGTTCATGCTTGGATTATGGCTTTCAGGAAACAAAATCACAGACAGCTGGGCTCATCCGAATGAAAAAACATCGGTATATCAGCTAAAAGCTTACGTGATGAATATCTTTGCCCGCTTAGGTATCGAACCAAAAAGAATCGTATTGAGTACAATGAATAATGAGTTGTACAGTACTGCGATTCTGATCGAAACGGTTGGTAAGAAAACAATTGGTACTTTCGGTATCGTACAAAAGAAAACGTTGAAGGCTTTTGATATTGACACAGAAGTTTTCTATGCTGAACTTAACTGGGATCTTCTGATGAAAGAAGTGAAAAGTGTGAAAGTAAAAGCAACCGATATCTCTAAATTCCCGTCAGTAAAACGTGACTTGGCATTACTTGTTGACACGGGCTTAACTTTCGAGGAAATTCGTAAAGTTGCTTTTGCTTCTGAAAAGAAATTATTGAAAGAGGTATTCCTGTTTGACGTTTACGAAGGCAAAAACCTGCCGGAAGGCAAAAAATCATATGCTGTCAGCTTCATTATTCAGGACGACACAAAAACGCTTACCGATAAACAAATCGAAGCTATTATGTCGAAAATCCAGAAAAACATTGAAGCTCTCGGTGCTACATTACGCTAATTTTTAATCATCTATAAAACTAGGACGAATAACCGTTTTATGCGGTTATTCGTTTTAAAGATAATTTCATATTATGGGAAGAGCGTTTGAATATCGCAAAGCAAGAAAAATGAAACGTTGGGGCAACATGGCTCGCGTTTTCACTAAGTTAGGTAAAGAAATTGCAATTGCTGTAAAATCAGGCGGACCGGAACCGGAAGCAAATCCTCGCCTACGCGTTTTAATACAAAACGCAAAAGTGGCTAACATGCCTAAAGAAAACGTTGAAAGAGCTATCAAAAGAGCTGTTTCTCGTGACGAGGCAGACTATAAGGAGATTGTATATGAAGGATACGGCCCATTCGGTATCGCGGTAGTTATTGAAACTGCAACTGATAACCACACCCGTACGGTTGGTAACATCCGTAGCTATCTCAACAAATTTGGAGGTTCTTTAGGAACAAGTGGTAGTTTGGATTTCTTATTTGAACGTAAGAGTGTATTCAAAGTTGCGGCAAAAGAGGGTATCGAACTTGAAGAGCTTGAGCTTGAACTGATCGACTACGGAGTAGATGAGATTGTTGAAGAAAACAACGAAATCACACTTTACGGTGCATTCGAGTCATTCAATGAGATCCAGAAATACCTTGAGTCTGCAGGTTTCGAAATTGTTAGTGCGGAATTCGAACGTATTCCGAACGATACAAAAGAACTTACGGATGAGCAACGTGTTCAATTTGAAAAAATGATCGACAAAATCGAAGATGATGAAGACGTTCAAAACGTTTATCACAACGCGAAAGAGTCTGATTCAGACGAAGACGAAGAATAATACGCTTAACTGATAACAGGGCTGTCCAAAAGCGAAAACTTTTCGGACAGCCCTCTTTTTTAACACACACCTGTCTGATCGGATAATGCCTCAGTTTGACATCCGTTTTTTGAGAGCATTCCGAAATCAGTTTCTTTTATTAAGTGCTTACCTACTTGCTATAATAACAGAGTATGGAAAAAACTGAACTAGTCCTGATCCGGATTACCGGAGCTGACAAACCGGGTGTAACGGCTACACTCACTGAGGTTTTGGCAAACCACAATGCCTTTATTCTCGATATAGGCCAGGCCGATATACACCGCACTCTTTGCTTAGGCATCCTATTTAAAACTACAAGCCAGAAGTTTGCTGATATAATGAAGGAGCTCTTACTCAAATCCTATGAGCTGGGGGTTACTATCAAATTCGCTCCTATCACCGAAGACGACTACAATCGCTGGGTGAATATGCAGGGAAAGAACCGTTATATCATCACACTTATCGGTCGCGAACTTACTGCCCGTATGGTAACGGAAGTAACCAAGGTCATAGCCGAACAGGATCTGAACATCGATATGATCCAACGTCTGACAGGACGTATCCCTTTGAATATCGATGAACGTCAAAGTCGTTCCTGCATCGAATTCTCCATACGGGGCAATCCCGCCAGTCTCGAAGCTATGCAGGCTCAGTTTATGGAACTTTCGTCCCGCATGGGTATCGATATTTCATTCCAGCTGGATGATATGTACCGCCGCTCCCGTCGCTTGATTTGTTTTGATATGGATTCTACGCTTATCGAAACCGAAGTTATTGATGAGCTGGCTGATAAAGCGGGCGTGGGTGAACAGGTTCGGGCTATCACCGAGTCTGCGATGCGTGGTGAGATTGACTTCACAGAAAGCTTTCTTCAGCGGATTTCTCTACTCAAAGGATTAGACATCTCTGTTATGCAGGAAATTGCCGAATCACTACCAATATCCGAAGGACTTGAACGCCTTATGAAAACACTCAAACGTGTTGGCTTCAAGGTTGCGATCCTATCGGGCGGATTCACTTATTTTGGCAATTACCTGAAAGAAAAGTATGGTATGGATTACGTTTTTGCCAATGAACTGGAAGTGAAAGACGGTAAACTCACAGGACGCCATATCGGCGAAATTGTCGATGGCAGAAAGAAAGCGGAATTACTCAAACAACTTGCCGAAATCGAAAATGTAGATATTGCACAAACCATTGCTGTTGGTGATGGTGCCAATGATCTGCCAATGCTCGCAACAGCTGGTTTAGGTATCGCTTATCATGCAAAACCGAAAGTTAAAGAAAGCGCAGGACAGTCAATTTCGAATGTGGGTATTGATGGCGTGCTTTATTTTTTAGGTTTTAAAGACTCTTATCTGGATTCGGAAGAGCAATAATTCATACCATAACAAATGTTTAACTTTTTTAAACACCTGTTGCAGTTTGATTGATTTTCGAACAATAAATAACAGTTTGATCATAAAAAGAGGAGAAGATAAAACGATAATGTTTTTTCTTCTCCTCTTTCGTTACATAACTCTTATTTATCCGCCACAACTCACCGGAAGGCGACTGATAATTTTTTCCTGAAAAAGTTGCATGGGATCGTTTTTTCTCTACATTTGCTCCCAACATTAACACATAACCCTTATGAACATAAATCAAATTTTAGCCTCTTTGGAAGCTAAGCATCCAGGAGAACATGAATATCTTCAAGCCGTGAAAGAAGTACTTTTATCAATTGAAGACATATACAACCAACACCCTGAATTTGAAAGCATTGGTCTGATTGAACGTTTGGTTGAACCGGATCGTATTATCACATTCAAAGTGCCTTGGGTGGACGACAAAGGCAAAGTACAGGTCAATCTGGGCTATCGCGTTCAGTTCAATAACGCTATCGGACCTTACAAAGGGGGACTTCGTTTCCACCCGTCTGTAAACCTGTCCATTCTTAAATTCTTAGGATTTGAACAAACGTTCAAAAACGCACTTACTACTCTTCCTATGGGAGGCGGTAAAGGTGGTTCCGACTTCAACATCAAAGGTAAATCCAATGCAGAAATCATGCGCTTCTGTCAGGCTTTCATGCTTGAGTTATGGAGACACGTAGGTCCGGATCGTGACGTCCCTGCAGGCGATATAGGTGTAGGTGCCAGAGAAATCGGCTACCTGTATGGCATGTATCGCAAACTGACAATCGAAAACACAGGTACCTTCACAGGTAAAGGCCTCGAATATGGTGGATCATTGATTCGTCCCGAAGCTACAGGTTTCGGTGCACTTTACTTCACTAAAAGCATGCTTTCTACAAAAGGTATCGATTTCAAAGGCAAAACAGTTGCGATCTCAGGCTTCGGTAATGTGGCATGGGGTGCAGCAATCAAAGCTACGGAATTAGGTGCTAAAGTTGTTACTATATCAGGTCCTGACGGATATATCTATGATCCCGATGGTATCCAAGACGAAAAAATCGAATATATGCTAGACCTTCGTTCAAGTGGCGAAGACATCGTTTCTCCTTATGCAGACCGCTTCCCGAATGCTAAATTCGTAGCAGGCAAAAAACCATGGGAGGTAAAAGTTGATATCGCATTGCCTTGTGCTACTCAAAATGAGGTAAACGAAGCAGATGCGAAACAACTCATTGCAAACGGTGTCATTTGTGTTGCCGAAGTATCAAACATGGGATGCACTCCTGAAGCTATTGATCAGTTTATTATCAATCGTATCATGTACGGACCGGGCAAAGCTGTCAATGCCGGTGGTGTTGCAACTTCCGGACTTGAAATGTCACAAAATGCAATGCATATCAGCTGGACTGCCGAAGAGGTGGATGAAAGACTAAAACAAATCATGGAGAATATCCATCAACAGTGCGTTACATACGGTACTGAAAAAGACGGATACATCAACTACATGAAAG
The DNA here is from genome assembly GCA_051657185.1 of Bacteroidales bacterium. Classification (GTDB taxonomy): domain Bacteria; phylum Bacteroidota; class Bacteroidia; order Bacteroidales; family UBA7332; genus UBA7332. The sequence continues at coordinate 5,240 of JBOFKE010000156.1, forward strand.
GTGCCAACGTCGCAGGCTTCATGAAAGTAGCCCGTGCAATGGTAGCTCAAGGCGTAATCTAGACAAAATCACATATCACAGTTTTTAGGATTATCCGGAATTTAAAAGCCGGATAATCCTTTTTTTATATACGGTTTAATCAAACAAACATTTAAATACCAACGACATAGGGGCTAACCTTGTGCCTGCCCATGTTCCGAAATCAACAGACAATCAATCAAACCTAACATCTGATCCGCACAATACCGTTTCTGGACGGATATCCGATAGCTACACGATTCCGAATAGTGAGTCTGGTGAGTCGCGGATTTATTCTCACTTCACAAAAAGCACAAAGCGCTACACTTTCACTATACCCATTCCCCACCTACAATTGTGAAACTCATCTCAATCAGCATTATTTAGGATATTTATTCAAGCATATTCGAAGCAATCTTACTATATTTGCGATATTTTTAAATCAAACAAAAAGCTAAAGTTTTATGATAGTCATTGGTATTGCCGGAGGTACCGGATCAGGAAAAACGACCGTTGTACGCAAAATCATACAAAGTCTTCCTGACAATTCGGTTGTGGTACTTTCACAAGATAACTATTACAGAGATTTGAGCCATCTCCCGTTAAACGAGAGACTGGAAACAAATTTCGATGAACCGGCTGCTTTTGAATGGGAACTTCTTATCGAGCATCTGAAACAGCTAAAAGAAGGAAAAGCCATTGAACAGCCTACTTACACTTATGTTACCTGTACACGCAATGCGGAAACCATCCGAGTCGAACCAAAGAAAGTCGTCATTATCGAAGGCATCCTTGCACTGACTTGTGAAGAACTACGCAATATGATGAATATCAAAGTTTTCGTTGATGCAGACTGCGATGACCGTCTGATCCGCGTTATCAGCCGTGATATTATTGAGCGTGGCAGAACAGTCAATAAAGTAATTGAACGCTATCAGGAGGTTTTAAAACCGATGCATCAACAACACATTGAGCCGACAAAACAATTTGCCGACATTATCATCCCGCAAGGAGGACACAACCATGTGGCCATTGATATTCTTACAAACTATATCGCTAAAATTTTAGATTAAACGAACCTGAATATATGGAACTAGCTAGCAAATACAATCCGTCGGAAGTAGAAGACAAATGGTACGGATATTGGATGAGTAACGGACTGTTCAAGTCTGCTCCGGATGAGAGAGAACCTTATACAATCGTAATCCCGCCACCAAACGTTACGGGTGTTTTACACATGGGACACATGCTGAACAATACGATTCAGGATATCCTGATCCGTCGTGCGCGTATGTTGGGCAAAAATGCATGTTGGGTACCGGGTACGGACCATGCTTCGATTGCTACAGAAGCTAAAGTTGTAAACAAACTGGCTGCTGAAGGTATCAAAAAAACGGATCTTACACGTGAAGAGTTCCTTGAGCATGCATGGGAATGGACACACAAACACGGTGGTATCATTCTTGAGCAGCTGAAAAAACTTGGTGCTTCATGCGACTGGGACCGTACTTGTTTCACGATGGATGCTGAACGCTCTGAAAGTGTATTCAAAGTATTCGTTGACCTGTTCAACAAAGGGCTTATCTACCGTGGTGTACGTATGGTTAACTGGGACCCGAAAGCTTTGACGGCTCTTTCTGACGAAGAGGTTATCTACAAAGAAGTAAACAGTAAACTTTACCATCTGCGCTATAAAGTAGAGGGTGATGATAAATATATCGTTGTTGCTACAACACGTCCTGAGACGATTTTAGGTGACACTGCCGTATGTGTGAATCCGAATGACGAGCGTTACGCCTGGTTAAAAGGTAAGAAAGTAATCGTTCCGTTAGTTAACCGTGCCGTGCCTATTATTATGGACGAATATGTAGATGTTGAATTCGGTACAGGATGTCTGAAAGTAACTCCTGCGCATGATGTGAATGACTACATGCTAGGCGAGAAATTCAACCTGGAGGCTATCGACATCTTTAATGATAACGGTACAATCAATGATAAAGTAGGTATGTACGTAGGTATGGATCGTTTTGATGTGCGTGAGCAAATCGAAAAAGACCTTACTGCTGCTGACCTGATGGAAAAAGTTGAAGCTTACACAAACAAAGTAGGCTGTTCGGAAAGAACTGATGCAGTTATCGAACCAAAATTGTCTATGCAATGGTTCCTGAAAATGGATGGTCTTGCTAAACCTGCTACAAAAGCGGTGATGGAAGATGATATCAAACTGGTTCCTGCTAAATTCAAAAATACGTACCGCCACTGGATGGAAAACATCAAAGACTGGTGTATTTCACGTCAGTTATGGTGGGGACACCGTATCCCGGCTTACTATCTTCCTGAAGGTGGTTATGTTGTGGCTTTGACTCCGGAAGAAGCTGTTGAACTGGCTCGTGAGAAAACAGGAAATGCAAACCTTCAGATCTCTGATTTACGTCAGGATGAAGATTGTCTGGATACCTGGTTCTCTTCATGGTTATGGCCAATCTCTGTTTTCGGAGACGTAATGGACAAAGACAACAAAGAGTTGAATTACTACTATCCTACCTGCGACCTTGTTACAGGTCCGGATATCCTGTTCTTCTGGGTAGCTCGTATGATTATGGCCGGCTACGAATTCCGTAGCGAAATGCCATTCAAAAACGTTTATCTGACTGGTATCGTTCGCGATAAACAAGGTCGTAAAATGTCCAAATCATTGGGTAACTCACCTGAACCGCTTGAGTTAATCAAGAATTACGGTGCCGATGGTGTACGTATGGGATTAATGTTGGCTGCTCCTGCAGGTAACGACGTCTTATTCGACGATTCTCTATGCGAACAAGGCCGTAACTTCAACAATAAAATCTGGAATGCTTTCCGCCTTGTTAAAGGATGGGAAGTGGATGATACAATTGCTCAGCCCGAATCTGCTGCTTCGGCGATCAAATGGTTTGATGCTTTAATGAGCCGTACAATCGAGGTTGTAAATGATTCATTCGACAAATACCGTATTTCGGAAGCGTTGATGGAGATCTACAAACTATTCTGGGATGAGTTCTCTTCATGGTATCTGGAAATGGTTAAACCGGGCTATCAGTTACCGATTGACCGCGCTACTTACGAAGCGACTCTTGGATTCTTCGATTCATTGCTTCGTCTGCTTCACCCGTTCATGCCATTTATCACAGAAGAGTTATGGCAAGCGATCACAGAGCGTAAAGACAGTGAAAGTATCATGGTAAGCCGTATGCCTGAAGCGAAAGCTTTTGATGCTACGATTATCTCTGACTTCGAAGCTGTAAAAGAAATCATTGCCGGTGTACGTACGGTTCGTTTGCAAAAAAACATCCCGAACAAAGAGACATTGACTCTTCAGATCTTAGGCGCTCACAATAGCGAATACGATGCTGTGATCACAAAACTTTGTAACCTTTCGGCAATTGCTACTACAGACGAAAAAGAAGCTTCTGCTGTTTCATTCCTTGTCGGAACTACAGAATATGCTGTGCCGTTAGGCGCTTTACTGAATGTTGACGAAGAGATCAAGAAACTGGAAGAAGAACTGAAATATCTTCAGGGATTCCTTAAATCGGTTTCAGGTAAACTTAGCAACGAGAAATTCGTAAACAATGCTCCGCAAGCGGTTGTTGACGCTGAACGCAAAAAACAATCCGATGCTGAAATCAAAATCAAATCTTTGGAAGAAAGCATTGCTTCTCTGAAAAAGTAAAAAGCTATAAACAAAAAAAAGACAGACTTTTCAGTCTGTCTTTTTTTTGTCTTATTCAAAACTACTAATTAATAGTAGTTACCACTTTGGAAGATTGAAGATTCGCTCAATGGTTGGATGTTACCCTGCATAGTCAGGTTGTTGTTGCTGAATGTAGGATAGATTGTAGCTTGCGCATTGTTACCGCCTTGGTAAAGGTTAATAACGATTTGAGCCGACATAAGGATACCGAACACATCCATAGTCATAGTTACGTTACCGGCTTTGTCCTGAGTGAATTTTACATTCTGAGGATATCCTTTCAAAGTAATACCACCTAATCCGTTTTGACCCATAATAGGAAGGTTGCTTGCAGTTTGAACAAATACTTTATCACCATTCATGTGAATAAAGTTTGTTGTGCTGTTCACCTCTACAGTTGTTCCGTCCTGAAACGTAAACTGATAAGCCTGAAGAACGAACAATGAATCCTGCATAGACTGATAAGCCTGATTGAATATTTTCTTGTCATAAGCTTTTCGTTCTGCTTTTTTCTCTTGTTTCATTTCTTCTTTTACCTGTTTAGCTGTTTGAGCTGACACTGAGATTGTTGATACTGTAGCAAACAATCCAACTAGAAATAATGCGATAGTTTTCATAATTTATTGTTTAAATAAAGGTTTAGATAATTATTGTTTGTATTGTTTTTATACGAAAATTCGTTTGGTTTATTAATAAGAGAAACCGCTCTTATAATGATTCGACTCTTCCAGTGGAACGATACGTCCCGACATGGTCATACGTCTTGAGTTAAAGTTTGGATAAACCGTTGCTTCTGCACGATTACCGCCGCCATAAAGAATGATTTCAACCTGAGCGGAAAGAGCGACTCCCGAAACATCCATTTTCAATCGGACCAACCCTTTTTTATCCTTCGTAAGCTTAACATTACGGGTTGTACCCTCTACTGTAACTCCCCCCATTCCGTTTGGACCACCTAAAGCAGCATTCGATGCAATCTGAACCACAGCTTTATCACCTTTGACTGATATAAAATTCAAATTACTGCTTACAGGGAACGTCTGTCCGCGACGTAAATAAATCAGATCAGCCTCCAGAATAAACTCATAATTCTCTATAGCATATACAGCTTTATCATATACCATTTTCTCCATAGCTGCCTGCTCTTGTTTAGCCTTCTCCTTCTGAGCGCGACGAGCTTCTTTTTGCTGCTGCTTAGTCATTTCCTGTGCCGAAACCAGCATACTGCTGAGCAAGAGCGAAACAACTAAAAATAAAAATCTGCGTTTCATAATCTGTTTGTTTGGCTTGTTACATAATAAACAACCGTAAGAAAAAAAGGTTTAAAAGATTTTCGATTTGGAAATAAATACTTTCAAAAGATTATTCAGCCCGAAAACAAAACAGGCTATAGAAAACGCTTTTACGCGCTCTACAGCCTGAATCAAAAAAAAATGTAACGAACTTTACAATGCCTTTTAATATTGTTTGGATGCTAGTAAAACAAGCGTACACGCTTCCATTGCTTCAATACCGTTTTCAGTAAGCATCTCCTCAAAAGTATCATTTTCCGTACCCGGATTGAAGATCACCCGACGGGGTTTTAACGCTATTATTTTATCGTAATATTCCGGTTGTCTGCCCGGACCTATATATAAGGTAACGGTATCTACCGTTTCGGCATCTGTCGGGAAGTCTGAAACAATCTCCGCGTCGCCGATAATCCCTTTACGGGTTCCGAAAGCAATCACATCATATTTGTTCTCCCGCAGTTTCTTAACGGCCTTATACGCATAACGCTCCTCATTGTCGGATGCACCGATCACTAATGTTTTATTTCTCATACATTGCTATATTAAAAAGGAGAAAATGCTCCCCCTGAGTTTATTGTTAGAACAACTCCCCACCGATGTGGGTTCATAAAAAAAGCTGCCCGGGTTATTCGGGCAGCTTACAAATTACATCATTCCAATATAAATCAAATAATAAAAAAAAAGACGGAATGATTTATTGATTATTTATAGTTAAGGTGTTTCTGTTTACCAGAACAATTGAACCAGTAGAAGACCTACACTCACAGCCGTGATCGTAGCGACTAAGCCCGGCATCATAAACGAGTGGTTCAATATGTATTTACCGATACGTGTTGTACCCGTACGGTCAAAGTTAATCGCTGCTACTACAGTCGGATAGTTCGGAATAAAGAAGTAACCGTTTACTGCAGGGAACATCGCGATCAACATATAAGGCGATATAGACAAAGCCAGTCCTAATGGCATCAAAGCACGTACGGTTGCTGCCTGGCTGTAAAGCAGGATTGACATCACGAATAATGCAAATCCGAATAACCATGGCATTTGTGTAACGACACTTTCGATAGACTCTTTAAGCTCCACCATATTCCCCTGAAGGAAAGTGTCACCCATCCACGCGATACCGAAAATCGCAACTACTGCCTGCATACCTGCAATAAATACTGAGCCCTGAGCTGCTTTCACGCCACTTGTGCGTGTAGTGAGCAGAATCAAAGCTGCTGCTGACAACATCAGAATCTCGATAATAGCCGGCATATCCATTTTCACCGTACCGTTCACCATTTCAAATGTCGGACGTAATGATTCGATTGAACCGAACAACACAATAAATACGGTTGCCAGAATAAATAAGAAAACCGAAAGACCTGCTTTACGCGCATTTGCCACGTTCACAGTCTGGTGTTTATCTTTCGCAAACTCACCGTCAGCCAGACGTTTTTGGTATTCCGGATCATCAACCAACTCTTTACCTACACGTAAAGAGAAGAAAGCTCCCACCAAAACACCGATCAATGTTGCCGGCACTGTTACTTTCAAAATATCGAAAAGAGACAGATTATATCCGCCCAGCAAACCCAATAACGCAACCGTTGCTGCCGAAATCGGACTCGCCGTAATAGCCTGTTGAGAAGCAATTACCGCAATACCTAACGGACGTTCGGGTCTCACTTTCGTTTCGGTAGCCACCTCAGCAATTACCGGTAATACCGAATAAGCCACGTGACCTGTTCCGGCAATAAACGAAAAGAAATAAGTCACCAACGGACTTAAAATCGTAATACGAGACGGATTCTTACGTAAAAGCTTTTCTGCCACTTTCACCATTAAGTCCAGTCCACCTGCTGCCTGCATACACCCTGCTGCCGAAATAACGGCAACAATCATCAGCATCACATCGATAGGTGGTGCTGTCGGCTGCAAGCCAAAAACGAAAGTAAGTATTGCCAATCCAATTCCGCCCATTACTCCCAGGCCGATACCGCCCAGACGTGCTCCTAAGATAATAGCAACCAATACTACTAGTAATTGTAAGATCATAAAGTTAAAACAATAATTAATTTAATATTAAAGGTTAGGTTAGTTGTTGTAGTCACCGTTCCAAAAGCTGTTTCCGAATTATCTGACACCTCTTTTTACTTAAAAAACATTCAGAAAATTCAAACCCTCTTTTTAACACGGAAATGCAAAAATACGCTTTTAAAACGTCTCTACACAAACCATTCTACCCTGTAACGCATTAAAATAGGATTAATTAAGTAATTCCGCATTTTACACTTTTGACCCCGCAGATTATAAAAATACAGGATTAAAAAGAAAATACTGGCATATTTTTGAAAGTAGAACAATCATACAGACAATAATGTTAGCTACAAACAAAAAAAACGATCTTTTTGCTAGCAGACAAAAAGATCGTTTCATTATCGAAGGTTTACTTATTTTAATACCTTAAATGAGTTTATAAACTCATCTTTCTTCCGGACATACTCCGATTTACACATCGGAAGATGAACCATCATATAATACATTTTATTTTCGACTAAATAATAATAGCTACACGAATACGTATCGTCAGAGATATTATGCCAGATATAAAAGCTTCCCGGATAATTATCCTTATAGAGGTCCGCACGGTCAACCAGACTGTACTGTGCATTCGCAAAAAACACTTGCTCGTGTTCATTAAATAGCAGCGGAATCCTCCCTAAAGAATCAGAGTGGACCAGATGAGATGGAAAATCGATTAAGATAAAGTTATAATAAATCTTTCCGCCTTCTTTCGAATCCTCCACACTTTTCCATGTATAACGTGGAAAAAGTTCCCCTTCATACCTCATCGTATCAATTGACGTAAATATTTCACCTGGCATTTGGATCTCAAATCCCAGTTCTCTTGTATTTGCCTTGTGTTCTTTCTTATTATCCGAACAGGCTGTCATACAAATCAGAAGGAAGGCCCAAAGCCAATAGTATAATTTATTAAAGTGCATGAGTAAGAATAAATCTTTATGCTCCGTTAGCGTCTATGTTGTAAAATCGACTGCAAAGATAAAATAAATTATAATTATCACTGAATAATGATTAAAATAATTCAATATTTTACGCACCTTCCTTCTTATTTAACACTTTTATCTTAAAACAATATTCACAATTAACAATAAACCCGTAAAGAATCCCCCTTCATCTCCAGGTTATCCTAAACAACCCCATTTCCAATTCGGTCAAAATAACCAACAAACAACAAACACCTCAAAACAACGATGTAGGGATGGCGCCTTGTGCCCATCCGTGTCCCGAAACCATCAAAACATCAATCAATCATACAAATATCTCCATCCAAACAACCCCATTTCCAATTCGGTCAAAATAACCAACAAACATCTCAAAACAACGATGTAGGGATGGCGCCTTGTGCCCATCCGTGTCCCGAAACCATCAAAGCATCAATCAATCATACAAATATCTCCATCCAAACAACCCCATTTCCAATTCGGTCAAAAAAACCAACAAACAACTTAAAACCAACGATGTAGGGATGGCGCCTTGTGCCCATCCGTGTCCCGAAACCATCAAAACATCAATCAATCATACAAACATCTCCATCCGCACATTGCCATTTCCAATTCGGTCAAATACCATTACCATCCGATTGCGAAACACGGGTGGGCATAAAACCGCACCCTGCAACTCCTGCAAAAATCTTCTCCTCCTACCGCTTTCTGCACAACGTCGTAAACGGACAATACTCACACTTCCGCTCATCCTTCGTCTGCACAAACGGCACCTCCGCATTAAATATCTCCGTCGTCAACCTTTGCAAATGCACCGTAAACTCCGTACACCACTCCGCAAAATCCTCTACCGCACGACGCTCCTGCTTCCCGATCGTCTGCTTCACCCTGTAATCATAATTCCCGAACAACGAACGGATAAAAATCACACCCGGCTCAATCAATGCCGTATGATGCTGCTGCATATACAGCATACTGTACAGAAACACCTGCAACACGTAGCCCGAACGCTGCTTATTCTCCGGATCAAACAAATCAGCCACCTCCGCAAAGTTCAGCGACTTCTCCTTCCCCGATTTATAATCCAGCAAACGAAGCGTATCCTCCTTCTGATCCACCCGGTCAATAAAACCCTTCAGGGCAACCAGCTCTCCGTTATCCATCTTCACCGACCCCTTCACAGGCATCTCCGAAGCGATATATTTAAAAGGAGCCATCTTCAGATCCGTACGCAGCATCTCCACCACATACTTCTTGATAATCTCTCCCACCAGAAAATTCTGTCCGGTCAACACCCGAGGCAAACGATCGGTCTTATATACCTTTTTGGCAAAAGCTTCCAGTAAACCGTCGTTTAGCATTTTCTTGTTCTTGATCACCTCCGTAATCCGGTTTGCCGTAATCAGCTCACTCTCCTGCTTCAGACGATTATAGATTTTCTCCATCATATAATGGAATAAATCCCCGAACGTATTCGCCTCGATCATCTCACTCACGTCATCCTCCGTATTCAAACCTTCCACATAACTGAAGTAGAAACGCAGCGGACATTCGATATACGTATTGATAGCCGAAGCCGAAAGCGCCTTTTCGCCGCCCGCCTTAAAAGCCTGCAGCTTCTGCAACACCGCCTCATTCTTAGGCATCTCGATCACCTCTTCCGGATCGATCGCAATATTATACTTCACACACTCCCGATGTATTGTTTTTCCGTAAAGGTATTCCAGCTGATACACAAAACGACTCACCTCTCCCGTTTGCAGCCCCTCCGAACGCGAATCATAAATCATCACAACTTCCGAAGCCCGGTGCAACATCCTGTAAAAGTGATACGCATAGATCCCGTCCTGATGCTCCGTTGTCGGAAGTCCGAAAGCCTTACGAAGCGAAGGCGGAACAAAAGAGTTCGCCGCCTTTCTCAACGGAAATACACCCTCGTTCATCGAAAGAAAAACCATCCGGTCAAAATCCAGTGCACGGGTTTCCAGCACCCCCATCACCTGAAGCCCCGACAACGGCTCTCCCTGAAACGACACACTCACCCCGCCGATCAGCTTTCGCAACAGCTTAAAGTACGTATCCATATTCATCGGTGTCCGATCCTCCTTCAACAAATCACGGAAACGCACCAGCGCTATATAATAGTGGTAGATAAACTCACGCTCGATCGCCGAGATATTCGAAGCCTCGCCCTCTTCCTGACGCTTCTCCACAAACTGATCCAGAAGCTCCAGTAAATAGGTCGAAATATCATCGCCCGACCGCAAAGCACGAAACAGCGTGGAAAGAGTCGCCGATTTAGCAAAATAACTTTCGGGAATAAAAATCCGGTTATGCTTCCGGATCTCCTGCTCATACTGATCCGCATCAGGTTCAATCGCCCGAATATACCTGTGCAGCAAAATAGGCCGTACAAAGCGGTAATAGAAAGAAGGCTCACCCTCATTCATACTCCAGTTGGACTGCAAAGCAATAATCTGCTCAAACAACCCCGCGATCGGCGACGTAGATAAAGAATATCCCATCGTCACATTAATAGATTCTATGTTTTCGGGGATCGAATAAAGCGTAGGCAGCAACATCTGCTCATCGGGCAAAATCACAGCCGTCTTCATCGCTTCCCGGGTATTCTTTTTTGTCCCCTCCGGCAACCATTTCTGCAAAATACCCGACAACTCCTTCGACTGACCGATCCGCGAAGCAATATCGATCAATGTAAATCGCGGATTCGTACCTGCATGCTTCGGCAATGCATGTGCCGAAGGAAACTGACGGGCATAATCCATAAACATCGTCGCCTTATTCTCCTTCTCCTTCAGGTAAGTCGAATCGAAATCCCAGTAGAAATCCCCCTGACCGCAGTTACGTAAATACCCCATCAATGCTTTTTCCGTTGCCGAAATCGCATTAAATCCGACAAACACAATCTTCTCATACGGAAAGTCCAGCGACTCCTTCCGCCTTGCACGCTCCGCCACCTCGCGAAAGATCATACCCTCATACGCCAGACCCTGCGCAAAAAGCTCCTCACGCAACGACTCATAGATAGGCAGCAACACCTTCCACAAAGCCAGGAACTCCGTCACCTTTTGCCCGCCCGAATCCGGCGAGAAACTGCTCCAGAACTGACGAATAGCCGCCAGCTGCTCCTCACTCAGATAATCAAACGTATCATCAATCTCCTTCAGATCACGTATATTCATAAAAAGCTGCTGCGGATCAGCCAGCCACTTATCCACATCATCAAAATCATTCAGCAGCATATCACCCCAAAACACAAACTCATCAAAGCTCTCCGCCGAAGGATTCACCCGCTGATAGATCCGGTAAAGCATAAAAAGCAAACTCACCTTATCCGCCACCTGCAAATCCGACTGACGCGTAAAAAGCTCGTTGATAGTAAGAATAGTAGGCGAAAACAAAGGCCGTTCAGACATCAGCGCCAGCTCACGCTGAAAGAAAACCCCTGCCCGTCGGTTGGGAAATACAAACGCCATGCGCGAAATCCCCGTCCCGTATGTATCGAAAAATAGCTTAGCTACATCCTGCAAAAATGTTGTCACGTTGTCTCTCCTTTATTTGGTTAGAAATCCCGATAAAGGTAACGATTATTCACAAACCCGCAAGAAGATTGTTTTTTTGACACATCTCCC
>JBOFKE010000157.1:0-5467 GCA_051657185.1 Bacteroidales bacterium
ACAAAACTATATGGCAGGGTAAGGAAATAAGAAATTATATAGAAATCGTAAACATAGCAAGAGAAATGCTGCGAAAGGGAGCGATTGTTGCATTGAAGGGTACAGGTGGTTTTAATCTGCTTTGCGATGCGCAGAATGAAGCATCCGTACAAAAGCTCAGAGAACTCAAACATCGGTATGTGAAACCCTTTGCGGTCATGTATGAATCTGTACTTAGTGTAAAAGAGAATCAAGTTCTGGATAATAAAGAAGAGACTGTTCTGACATCCTGGCGAAGACCGATCGTTGTATTGAAAGAGAAGCGAAAGTTATCTGAATCAATTAACGGGAAATTGAATACTATCGGTGTGATGCTTCCCTATTTACCGATACATTATGATTTGTTCCGATACGGAGGTCTGGAATGTCTTGTAGTGACAAGTGCAAACCGTCCGGGAGAACCAATGCTGGTTTCGAACGCTCAGGCCCGTAACTACTTAGACCCTCTGATTGATTTATATATCGAGCATAACCGTGATATTCATAATCGGGTAGATGATTCGGTCGTAAGAATTATCAATGAAGAGAGTCAGCTTTTAAGAAGAGCCAGAGGTTATACGCCGGAGCCGTATGATCTTACAACTTCTGTTGAAGGCGGTCTGGCTTTCGGAGCTGAAATAACAGGCATGTTTGCTATCGGCAAAGGACATCAGATAATTTTAAGTCAATATATAGCAGATCTGACTCATCTGGAGTCGGTCACAGCCTATAAAGAAACGATGGGGCGATTGATTGCTCTTTTTCGCTTTAAACCCGAATATATCATTACGGATAAGCATCCGCAATATGAGTCCACACGGATGGGTAATGAAATGGCAGAAAAGATGAACTTGCCTGTTTACCGGGTTCAACATCATCATGCCCATGCTGTCAGTGCCATGGTAGAGTTTAATTTGAATGAAGCGTGTCTGGCAGTTACATGGGACGGAACTGGTTTTGGAGATGATGGGCAAATATGGGGCGGAGAACTACTCCGCTGTGACCGGACTCACTATGAGAGAGTTGGACATCTGCCTTATGTTCCGATGCCAGGTGGAGATAAAGCAGCTAAAGAGCCATGGAGAATGGCATTAAGCTATGTAGTCTCGTTATTGGGTAAGGATTATGACTTACCGCATTCTTTTGTAGAGCGAATCGGGAAAGAAAAGATCGGGATTATGAAACGTATTATGCAATCCGGAATAAATCAGACAGAGACATCATCGGCAGGGCGCTTGTTTGATGCTGTCAGTTCGTTGCTGGGTCTGTGTGATATAAATTCCTTCCAGGCTGAAGCTGCCATGAAACTGGAACATACGGGAAGTATTGATGACGCATTGGAGGCATATCAGATAAATGATTCGAATCCGTGGGATTTAGTACCGATCTTAGACGGTCTTTTATCAGATATAAATAAGAATACTACTACATCCTATATAGCTAAACGTTTTCATTTGACTTGTGCGGAAATGATTGTAGCAGCTCTAATAAAAGAGAGCTCCGAGTCGGGTATAAGGAACGTTATACTGACCGGAGGAGTATTTCAGAATAAATTGCTGACAGAAATATTGATTAGTCGTCTTCGGAAAGAAGATATGATTGTATATTATCAGACAAAAATTCCTTGTAATGACGGAGGAATACCTGTAGGACAGCTTGCTGCTATTGCAGCATACAGAGAGAAAAACAAATCAAATACGCAGAAAATATGCATGAATTATCAATTGCAATGAGTATTGTCGATCTTGCTATAGAAGAAGCGAAGAAAGAGAATGCGAAGAAAATAACTGAAATAGAAATTGAAGTAGGAACCTGGGCAGGCGTTGATAGCGAAGCTTTGCTGTTTTCACTGAACGCAACTAAACAATATTCGGAGATATTGAAAGATAGCGAAATTCGTCTGATAAAGCGTGAACCTTTAATGTATTGCAGTGGTTGTAATCGCGAGTTCACACCGAAAGTGCAATATACGGATACATGTGCCTACTGCAATTCGACGCAGATAGAATTGATACAGGGCAGAGAATTGGCGCTGTCATCATTATCAATACAAGAATAAAATAATAATCAACTTTTAAACGATAGAATTATGTGTGTAGATCACGGAACAAATCATTCGCATTATCATCATGGACACGATCACGACCATGATCATCATAGTCATGAACATCATCACGATCATAGTCATAACCACGAACATCATCATCATGATCGTAAGATTGAGGTGAAACGAGATATTTTATCATCCAATCAGGCTATGGCTGAGAGAAACAGAGGTTACTTTGAAGCAAAAGATATCTGTTGTATCAATATTGTAAGCTCACCGGGTTCGGGTAAAACAACTCTACTGGAGGAAACAATCAAGCTGTTGAAGGATCAAATGCCGATTGCTGTCATAGAGGGTGATCAACATACGACTAACGATGCTGATCGTATAGCAGCGGCAGGAGTGGATTCTTTACAGATCAATACAGAAAACGGATGTCACTTAGATGCACCTATGGTTAATCATGCGGCTAAAGAAATGAAGCTACAGGATCATTCATTGCTGTTTGTCGAGAACGTAGGTAATTTGGTATGCCCTGCAATGTTCGATTTGGGTGAAGGCCTGAGGGTAGTGGTTCTTAGTGTAACGGAAGGCGATGATAAACCGCTTAAATATCCGTATATGTTCGAAAGTGCGCAGGTATGCATTATCAATAAAATAGACCTTTTGCCTTATTTGAAAAGTGATTTGGCAAAACTGAAAGAGAATGCGATGAAGGTTAATCATCATCTTGAATTCTTTGAGGTTTCGGCTCAAACCGGTGAAGGTCTGAGCGCATGGTGTGACTTTCTGAAAAGTAAGTTGAATCAATAATCAGATACAGTAATAAAAAAAAAGTAAGACTCTTGAATAATAAAGTTCAAGAGTCTTACTTTTTTTTATTAATTATGCTCAGCGAGCAAATTTAGTAGCCAAAGCTTTGATTTTTGGCGTCAACTTATCAGATAGTATAACAAAAGTGACAGATATCAGAATCAATATTATACCAACTACCTGATGCGAATAAAGAGGTTCTCCTAAAAATAACATTCCCATAATAACAGCAGTAACAGGTTCGACACACCCCATAATAGCGGTTGTTGTAGATCCAATGTTTTTAATAGCCAGAATCAAAGTAAAGTTAGATAGTAAAGTCGAGAAAATAGCTAGCATTGTAAGGTCTTTTACCGAGCTCCAGTTTTGAACTAATTCAAACCGTCCCTCAGCGAGAGACGTAATTAAGAAAAATACAGTCAGCAGTACCATTATATAAAAAGTCATTGAAATACAGTTCATACGTCCAGCCTTAGACTTGTTAATTCCAATGATATACAGTGCATAGGTTAGAACAGCCATTAATGCATAAAATACACCCGTGAAATTTACATCAGCACCGGAGCTTAATCCACTAATCGTAGCTACTCCCGATATTGCCAATCCTACAGCGAACATAATCCAGATAGAGAATTTTTCTTTAAAGAAAATAGTCATTAACAGAGTGACAACAACCGGATATAAAAAATGTATAGTCGTCGCAACACCACTTGGGATATATTGAAATGACTTCATTAAGCAAAAAGCAGTTGTTCCACCAAGAAGTATAAGTTCTGCTAATGTAATTAGTTCATCTCTTTTGACGCGAATGCTTTGCTTACTTATTATTAAATAGAGGCTTAAAATAATAGTCGAAAATAAATAACGGTAAAATAACACGTTGTTAACAGACATACCGGCCTCCAGAGTTGGAATTGAAAACATTGGGATTAATCCAAATGTAGAGGCAGAAATAATGCCATACATAAAACCAAGATTCTTTTTCATTATTATTTGTAATTAAGTTTAGGTTGTGATATATGAAAAATTAATTATATGCTAACGAATATTGCTATTTGAACATGCAGATTTCGCATCTGCGATAAAATGGCGCGAAATTACATAGAGGAAAGATATAAATCAGCTAAAGGAGGTTATAGTTTATGTATATATAGAAAATGAATATATAAAGTGAGTTATATAAAATAACTATTTTCAAACAGGCATAAAAGCCTTGATTTGATTATAAATGATACTGTAAAAATGTGATTTATCAAAATGCTTTCAGGATGCTTATTTCACTTTCTTTTTGATTTAGGCTAATTGCTGAGAATGGGCTAGAATATTTATTAAGACTGAAGAGCGGAAATAACGCAAGGAAATGGCGTTATGTATTTGTCTGATTACCAGATGCATGTACGTTTCTGTTTTTTTAAACGATCATTTCAATTTATAATACGTAGTAAAAGAGATTATAATACGTATATAATTAGTTTTTGATACGTATGTAAAGAAAATTATATACTGCGAAAAATCAAAGATCCAGTCCAAAAATCTAAAGATCCAGTCGAAAATTGTAGAGATTGACTGAATAAATCTAAAGATTGAGTCAATTTTGAGAGAATAATTGATTCTGAGTAAAATTAATAACCGAATTTATGATAAAAAACAAGAGGTGCTTAAATTGACATAAAGATCAATTTTCTATTGGTTTGATAGCATTTGGATTTAGCTGAGGTGAGAGTTGTTGAGAAAATCAAAAAAACAATTGTAGTTGCACCTGACTTTTACATAATACTTCTGTGTTTAGACATAACAGCTATGCTCTCGCTAAATATATTTTGTTAATCAAAATTATTATGAGGTAAAATCAAATAGATATTACTGGATTTTTGTTTCTTTGTAGTAATTGAAAATATATTGGTATGCCAAAATTCGCTATAATAAAAGATATATTGGACGAAAGAGGGATAACTCTGAAAAACTTTTGTTCAGAAATCGGAATGTCCGAAAGTGGATTAAAAAGAATAATAAAACATAACTCAACTCGTATTCAAACTGTTGAAACAATAGCCAAAGCGCTGAATATTCCAATCGGAATATTATTTGGTGAAAACCCATTAAACAATTCTCAAATTGAAACTTCTAAGAGACGGAAAGATAAGTTGCCTCATATTCCATTCGGTGCTCAGGCAGGTTCTTTATCGGGCTTCAGTTCGGGAGTGCAAAGTAACGAATGTGATTATCTGGATTCTATTCCTTCATTGGGAGCATATGATTTTACGATTGATGTAAAAGGGGACAGTATGCGCCCTGAATATGAATCGGGCGATATCGTAGCTTGTCGGATAATACGGGAAGTGACAGACGTAAAATACGGGAAAATCTATGTACTTGATACAGCACAGGGAGTTGTAATGAAGCAATTGTTTGAGTCGGAGCAAAATCCGGATAGCTTCTTATGTGTCTCTCTGAATCCTTTATATGAACCGTATTTACTTCCAAAAGAAGAATTGTTTTGCTTATCTCGTGTGGTCGGTGCTATTAAACCTGCAAAAGACTGATATCTATGAATAAAGAAGAAATTAAAAACAGAATAGAAGAGCTTCG
>JBOFKE010000158.1:0-2571 GCA_051657185.1 Bacteroidales bacterium
GCGAAGCAGGATCCTACTCGGATCTTTATCCGAAAGAATTTGCCGGAGAAAAGAAGAATCTTCCTTTAGGAGTTATCGGTTCAGTGCCCGGAGTTGTCGGAAGTTTACAGGCAACGGAAGCAATTAAAATACTTACAGGTTTCGGAAAACCTTTAGTCAACGAATTGCTGACTCTGGATTTGAAAAATATGGAGTTCAAAAAACTACAGATAGATTAAAAAGAAAAGGGATTGTCCGATGATACCGGACAATCCCTTTTTATTTTTAACTCAATTGAATTAGAAGTGTCTATTCAGCAAGAATACCAATTTCGGCACCTGATGCATAGTCCTGATTTCCATGAGAGCTCAATGCTGTAAAGCGGATATATCTTCCTTTAACAGCTTTGTCAAACATAACTTTACGTTCTTCAGCATTGTTAGGGAAGTTTCCTTTCACAATCGAGTCACCCCATTCTTTACCGTCTTTACTGATCTGGATCTGATAAGCATTGATTCTGCCGTTTGATCCATCCTGACGAGGCAGGAATGTAAATCCGATAATCGCTTTTTCTTCTCCGGCATCTAAATCTACCCAGTGAGGATGTTTAGCTACCGTAACCGAATACATAGTGTGCCAGATTGAGTTCGGATCGCCATCCGTAAGGTGAGAAGCATTTCCTTCTCCTGTCTCTTCACTACTTGAAGAAATGACCTCTAGCGGAACGATCTGGATTTTATCAAATGAAGTACTGATTTTGATTTCAGGACTTTGTTTGTACCAGGCTTCAATTGTACCTCCGTCACGTAAAGCGATAGGAGCAGTGTATTCAATCGCTTTACCTTTATTATTTAATTTATAAAGGATTGTAGCAGTAGTATCCAGCGATGCAATTTCAACATTACCTGCACGACTGCGTGTAATCGAAATTGGTAAATCACCTGCAGGTGCTACATTCGATAATGCCATTAGCTGATTAGCTGATTGAACCGGACGGATAATGAATCCCATATTGTTATGACCTGCAAAAATACGATCTTGCTCCAGCGGACCACCCTGACCACAACTATTACCACCAAGACCTGTAACACCTACATCCAGACGAAGATAAGTATCTTTAGCCTCAGGTAACTGATGCGGATGACTCGCTAAGATCATATCAACAGCCGTATAAGGCAGAGCCTGAGTTGACATATTGCCCGTTGCAACAAAAATAGCACCTTTGCCACTGTTGTTTGTTAGTGAACACCAGCGTACATCTTCGTGATTTGCTACTTCCTGAGGTTTCGGGAAGTTTACAAACTGATCAGCTACCGTACTTTGGTGTAACTCAACAAACTGAGCTGTTTTACGGTCATTATAGTTTCCGATCGGACCTCTTCCGTAGTACGTGAAATTACCGTATTGCTGAGGAATCTCCATGATGTATCCCAAACGTGGAAGAACAGTAGAAGGCTGATTCGAAGTGATGCTTGACTGCAATTCGATCGAACCGTCTTTATATACTGTCCAGATCTGGCTTGTTGTAAATTTGAAGTCTTCAGCACCGAATTTACGGCCGGTCATTTCTTCAATTTTGTTTTTACCTGTACTTGTTCCACCCAAAATCTTAGCACCGTTAGGAGCTTGTGACTCTACAACGAAAGATAATACGATGCGGCCATCTTCTTTTGTAAGAATCTTTGCATCTTTTGCAACATGATTCAGGTTGTGTAATCCTTTCTCAAACCATTGAGAATAGAACCAGTTATCATTATTAACAAAGGCTCTCATTGCATCCAGTTGCGGACCTTTACCTTCTTCAATAACTACCTGATTATCGTAAATCAACTTATGAATAGTTCCTTTATTCATATCGAACTGAGCTTCAAAGTTGTCTCCTTTTACAGCTTTAATGCCTGTTGCAACATTATTGACAGCCAATTTGCCACCTTGCATAGCTGCATCTGAAATTAATGTTTTGTTTTCAGGCGCTTTCAATGCAAATTGTTCTTCAGCCTGAACATAGTCTTTCGAAGCCCATGGCTGATTATCCTTCAACAAGAATTGTACTTTTACGAAATACTCCGATTGTGGATTCAGATTAGCATAACCGTAAGGGATCGCTACCGTTTTGCGAGTACGTGCAGGGATATCACCCAAAGCTAAATCTCCGCTTTGTTTTTCGATACCATTTTCGTACAAGAACCATTTCGCTTTATAATCTCCAAGATTCTTGAAGTAGTATTTATTAAACACTTCAAATGTTCCTTTTTGAAGATCAACCGGTTTTACATCAATGTTTTGATACACCTTCTTCACTTCATAATATTGAGGTTTCGGAGAAAGATCACCGAAAACAATACCGTTCATTACAAACTGTCCGTCATTTGGAGTATCACCGAAGTCACCGCCATAAGCAAAGTAACGCTCGCCTGTTTTCGGGTCATAGTGATACATTGACTGATCTACCCAATCCCAGATAGCACCTCCGCAGAAGAAGTTTGTTGACTCGATAGCATCCCAGTAATCAACCAGATTACCACAGGCATTACCCATTGAGTGAGCATATTCTGAAATATGGAACGGATATTTAATGTTATATTTACCTTT
>JBOFKE010000159.1:0-7749 GCA_051657185.1 Bacteroidales bacterium
TTTTTTTAAATGTGACCCCAACAGGACTCAAACCTGTGACCTTCAGAACCGGAATCTGATGTTCTATTCAACTAAACTATGGGGCCATCTAAAATTTTATAGGGCAAATATATACAAAAATTGAAAAATACAAAGCGAACAATGGAAGTAAAAATTGAACAGAGCTGGAAAGATATATTACAAGATGAGTTCTCAAAGCCTTATTTTGAGAAACTTACAGGCTTTATTCGTGATCAATACAACACAAAAATAATTTACCCTAAAGGCACAAATATTTTTAATGCTTTCGATTTAACACCCTTCAATGATGTGAAAGTAGTAATTCTGGGACAGGATCCCTATCACGAACCCAATCAGGCTCACGGACTTTGTTTCTCGGTCCAGGAAGGTGTTACTTTTCCTCCATCCTTACGTAATATTTTTAAAGAACTGGAAAACGAAGGTAATTTCCAAATACCGTTAAGCGGAGATTTAACAGCCTGGGCAAAGCAGGGTGTTTTACTTCTAAATGCCACACTCACAGTCGAAGCTCATAAAGCAGGGTCACATCAGAATCAGGGATGGGAGACATTTACCGATGCAGTCATTCATAAACTAGCAGAAAAACGTGAGAATATCGTTTTCATTCTTTGGGGGTCTTACGCTCAGAAGAAAGGCGCATTTATTGATTCGAAGAAACATTGTGTGTTAAAATCACCTCATCCGTCTCCTCTTTCGGCTTACAGAGGTTTTTTCGGGAATAATCATTTTGGTAAAGCTAATGAATATCTGACACAACACAATATAACTCCTATTAACTGGCAATTATAATGCAAATATTAAACGTGACGTTACGAAAATTACGTAAAGGTCTTCAATCAACCTGTTTTTTATTTTCGATTTGGGGTATCAACTTTGTTCCATCGACAGACAATCCACTTCATAAAGATCAGTATATCCTCCCGATGGATCTACCGGTTTCTCTCTCTGGTAATTTTGGAGAACTTCGTAAAAATCATTTTCACGGAGGGTTGGATTTCCGGACAGAAAGCCGCATCGGAATACCTGTCAAAGCAATTGCCGACGGATACATTTCACGTATATCTATTTCTCTTTATGGTGGAGGAAATACTTTATTTTTAACGCATCCGAATGGATTAACATCCGTCTATATGCATTTAGATCGTTTTCCGTCAGAAATCACAGCTCTGATTGAGAAGACACAACATCAATGCGAAAGCTGGGATATTGATTATAAGTTCGATCCGCAAACCTTTCCAGTAAAACTAGGGGATCTGGTAGCCTATTCAGGTAACACCGGAGCATCAGGCGGACCACACCTCCATTTTGAATTAGTCGATTACAAAACCGGTTACCGCATTAATCCTTTACTTGTGTACGGAGAACAGGTAAAGGATACTAAACCTCCAATTATACAAGGGGTAATGCTTTATGAAACCGGGGATCACTTCTACGACAAAGAGACTAAACGAAAAGCGTTTGGCGTAGTTGGCGGTAATGGCAAATACCGTATTCAGGCACCAGTTTCGAGTTGGGGTAAAGTAGGCCTGGGCATTAAAGCGATCGATATAAAAGATGACGTACATTTCAAGTATGGCGTACGTGATATCAATCTTTATGTTGATAACGCATTGGTATATTCAAGTCGTTT
This sequence comes from Bacteroidales bacterium, assembly GCA_051657185.1. Classification (GTDB taxonomy): domain Bacteria; phylum Bacteroidota; class Bacteroidia; order Bacteroidales; family UBA7332; genus UBA7332. The sequence continues at coordinate 1,652 of JBOFKE010000159.1, forward strand.
AGACAGTATCGATTCTAATAATGGGCGTCTATTTAATTTTTTCATTGACTACCCGCAATGGAAAAAGAACGGAATCTTCTATGTAAAATCATTTGCTGATCAGGGAGCAGATATCCATGCCTATCGAAATCTTTCTGCCGATCGCGGTTATATCCGTATTAATGAAGAAAGGCCATACCAGGTTAAGTATGAATTATCAGACTATAATGGAAACACTTCGATACTTGAATTTAAGATACAAGGAAAAAAATCTGAAAGCAAACCGGCCATTAAAGACAATTATTTGCCGGAAAAACCTTTACTGAAATATAATGAAGATGCCATATCTGAAGAGAATGGGATTCGCATTAATTACCCAAAAGGAGTATTGCCTGAAGATATCAGTCCATATATTAAACGAACAGACTCCACTCAGTTCTATTCTCCGGTATTCACTATACAAAGTGAAGATATACCAATGAACGGATATGCTGAGCTTGCGATACAACTAAAAGGATATTCCTTATTTAATCCCGATAAGTTTTACATCGGCAAAGTACAAAGTGCAAATAAATTGAGTCCGCTAAATAGTCGTCATGAAAACGGATGGATCAAAACGTCCTTCCGTGAATTTGGTTCTTATGCCATCGATATCGATACGATTATGCCTAGAATTACCCCTATAAATGAAAACAAATGGGGAGCATTAGGCCGGATATCTCTTTCAATAAGCGATACCGGTTCAGGAATTAAGTCCTATAAGGGGTATATTGACGGAAAATTCGTTTTATTTGTACCTACAAAGGGATCTGCCATTCATTATCGCATCAACAGACGCGATATTCAGAAAGGTAAAAAGCATAACCTTGAAGTGGTTGTTATTGACAATTGCGGAAACGAGAAAAAATACACAAAAGATTTTTACTGGTAATAATTCTATTACAGAACACTAAATAAAAAACGATGAAAAAAGTCATTATTACATTAAGCTGTCTATTGGCTGCTTCTGCCTTACAAGTGATGGCATGTACAAACTTTATTGTCGGCAAAAAGGCCTCTACAGATGGCTCTACAATGGTAACCTATTCTGCCGATTCACACACGCTCTATGGAGCACTTTATCATTTTCCTGCTACAACCTACCCGGAAGGAGCTATGCTAAATATCCGTGAATGGGATACAGGAAAGCCTCTGGGTAAAATTCCTCAGGTGAGAAAAACATATAATGTAGTCGGCAACATGAATGAGCATCAGTTAACAATTGCCGAAACAACATTTGGTGGCCGCGAGGAATTACATGACTCAACAGGCATTATGGACTATGGCTCATTGATCTATGTAACTCTTCAACGTGCTAAAACAGCTCGTGAAGCGATTAAGATTATGACTGATCTGGTAAAAGATTACGGTTATTACAGTTCGGGAGAATCATTCTCTATAGTTGATCCTAACGAAGCGTGGATCATGGAAATGATCGGAAAAGGTCCCCGCAATAAAGGAGCCGTATGGGTCGCTGTACGTATTCCCGATGATTGTGTTGCCTCTCATGCAAATCAGGCTCGTATCCGTCAGTTCCCTTTGAATGACAAAGAAAACTGTCTTTATGCACCTGACGTTATCTCTTTCGCTCGTGAAAAAGGATATTTCAATGGCTTAAACAAAGACTTTAGTTTTGCTGATGCTTATGCCCCTCTTGATTTTGGTGCTTTACGTTTCTGTGAAGCCCGTGTATGGAGTTTCTACCGTATGATGGATCCTGAAATGGATAAATACAAATCATATATAAAAGGTGAAACAAAAGAAGCGATGCCTTTGTATATTAAACCCCGCAATAAAGTATCTCTTAAAGATTTAATGGAAGGAATGAGAGATCATTATGAAGGAACTGAATTTGATATGACTCAGGATGTAGGTGCAGGTCCATATAAAGTACCTTATCGCTGGAGACCGATGACTTATAAAGTAGATGGTGAAACATATTTAAACGAACGTGCTATTGCAACTCAGCAAACCGGTTTTACATTCGTAGCTCAAATGCGTAACTGGTTACCAAATCCAATTGGTGGAGTTTTATGGTTCGGTACAGATGATGCAGCACTTTGTGTTTACACACCTATGTATTGCTCTGTCACAAAAGTGCCTGAATGTTATCGCGAAGGAAATGGTGATATGTTGAACTTCTCGTGGACTTCTGCGTTTTGGATTTATAACTGGGTTTCAAATATGGTATATCATAAATGGAACATGATGTATCCGGATGTGAAAGCTTTGCAAACACAAATGGAAGATCATTTTATTCAAATGGAGCCTTCTATTGATAAAAATGCTTTGGATCTTTACAAGGAAAGTCCAGAAAAAGCAATTGAATTCCTGACAAACTACAGCGATACGCAAGCAGAACAAGCAACCCGCCGCTGGAAACAACTTGGTGAATTCCTATTGGTAAAATTCATTGATGGTAACATCAAACAAGAAAAAAATGGTCAGTTTATCGAAAACGGTCATGGATTGCCTGCAACTCCTAAATCAGCAGGTTACTCGGAAGATTATTACCGAAATGTTGTTAAAGATACAGGAGATAGATTGAAGGTTACATTTTAAATTATAAATTTGCAAATTCAAAACCTAAAATTCAATTAATAAAAACTTCTTCTATGAATAATGACGCATTAATGAAAGAAGTAACTTCTAAAGCTCAACTATGGTTGGGCGAGGCTTACGACGAAGAGTGTCGTAGAGAAGTTCAACGTATGATTGACAGCGAAGACAAAACTGAGTTAGTCGAATCTTTCTATAAAGATTTAGAATTCGGGACAGGTGGACTTCGTGGTATCATGGGTATTGGCTCAAATCGCATGAACATATACACAGTAGGTGCAGCAACTCAAGGTTTGGCGAACTACTTAAAAAGAGAATTTTCCGATCTTCCGGAAATCAGCGTAGTTGTTGGTCACGATGTGCGTAACAACAGCCGCTTATTTGCTGAAACTGTTGCCGATATTTTCTCTGCTAATGGTATTAAAGTATATCTTTTTGAAGATATGCGTCCGACACCGGAAATTTCATTTGCTATTCGTCACTTCGGTTGTCAGAGCGGTGTGATTATCACAGCTTCACACAATCCAAAAGAATACAATGGATACAAAGCTTACTGGAATGACGGTGCTCAAATGATTGCTCCTCATGACAAAAATACGATTGCAGAAGTTAATAAAATCCGCAATCCGAAAGAGATCAAATTCAAAGGCAACAAAGAATTGATTCAAATTATCGGAAAAGAGATTGATGATGCATTCTTAGCTGCTATCAAAACTTTATCATTGTCTCCTGAAGCTATCGAGCGTCAAAAATCAATGAAAATTGTTTACACTCCTATCCACGGAACAGGTGTTAAATTAATTCCGGATTCTTTACGCAATTATGGGTTCGAACATATTATTAATGTTCCTGAGCAAGATATCAGCAGCGGAAATTTCCCGACTGTAGCTTCTCCAAATCCGGAAGAACCAGCTGCATTGGATCTGGCTATCAAAAAAGCATACGAAACAGGTGCTGATTTAGTAATGGCTTCGGATCCTGATGCTGACCGTATTGGTATTGCTGTGCGTAATGATAAAAACGAATTCGTTTTAGTTAATGGTAATCAGATCGTTCTTATTTTCTTGAACTATCTAATGCAACGTTACAAAGAAACAGGTCGTTTGACAGGTAAAGAATACATTGTTAAAACTATCGTTACAACAGAATTAATCAAAACGATTGCTGACCGCAACAACATCGAAATGTATGATTGTTACACAGGATTCAAATGGATTGCAGCAGTGATCCGTGAGAACGAAGGTAAAAAACATTACATTGGTGGTGGAGAAGAAAGTTTTGGATTCCTTGCTGAAAGCTTTGCTCGTGACAAAGATGCTGTTTCTGCTTGTTCATTAATGGCTGAAATTGCTGCATGGGCTCAGGATAATGGTAAATCAATGTATGAAATGATTCAGGATATTTATCTTGAATATGGTTTCCGCAAAGAAAAAGGTATCTCAGTTGTGAGAACAGGAAAATCAGGTGCTGAAGAAATTCAACGCATGATGAAAAACTTCCGTGAAAACCCAATGCAGGAAATTGCAGGTTCGAAAGTTACAATCATGAAAGATTTCTCTACGTTGAAAGGTACTGACCTGATCGAAAAGGAAACATTCACTTTGGATATGCCTACAACTTCTGACGTACTTCAATATTTCACTGAAGACGGAACGAAAGTTTCTGTACGTCCTTCGGGAACTGAACCTAAAATCAAGTTCTATATCGAAGTAGCAGGAACTCTTAAGTCCAGAGAAGACTACGATACTGCAAATGCTGCCGCAGATGCTAAAATCCTTGAAGTAATGAAATCATTAGGAATTTGATTCTTCTGATTTAAACCATAAAAAAGAGCTGTCTGAAAGTCTTAACTTTACTGACAGCTCTTTTTCTTTTTATACTATTTATCTCTTCAGATTATTAACCCGCACCCAGGTTTCTTCAATTCGCCAATTCTGGCCAGGAGCCAGAAATTGAAAAACGACTGTATTATCATCCAAAAACCAGTACTTAATATCAGTTTCAGAACCTTCTAAGTTCGGATCTAAAAAATGCTGATTTAATTTTTCGACATAATGATCCCCTTTGATCTCATAAGAACCTCTGACAGTTATAACAGTCGGCTCACTACCAGCTCTCATCACAAAATTCTTAAAGGTATTATCATCCGAAATTTCTTTCAGGAAAGGCAAATACAAAAGCGTATCAGCAGGAGTTTTAGGGTTCTTATTCTCTGTTCTGGACTGCCAGAGACCAACTAAGGAAGACTTTTCTTTTTTTGCTGCAGCCACATCAAAATGCAGAATAAATACTAGCGCAAATAAAATCAAAAAATACTTTTTCATAGAAATAAATTTATTAGTTAATAGATAAGAAATACATTTTCAACCTTCACATAAACTATACACGCTGCTAACATACAATAATTTATTTCGGAAATAAAAATAATCAGAGTATATTTTCACAATAAATAGGAAAGAATCCACCTCTCTATTAAACACCAGTCAATAATTTGTTATTTGTTTTAACCATCTCACAACGAACGTATTTAAACTTGCACTGTTATTCTATCGAGAAACTAATTTCTCCCTAAAAAAGAAACCTACTATGACCTATGAATTTGATGTTCGCGTGATACCGGCATTTGAATATATTGCTTGTCGTCACAAAGGATCTTACAATACGATCTGCGAATCTTTTGAAGAATTATTGACTTGGGCTAAACCTAAAGGACTTGCTGTGAAAGCCGAGACTCGTATGATTGCTGTTTATCATGACGATCCGCGTACGACTGATGAAGAAGATCTCAGATCAGACGCCGGGTTAATTATTACCGAAAAAGTAAAAACAGGAGATGGTATCAGACATCACGAAGTATTAGAAGGACTCTATGCCATCGGCCGTTTCGAAATGAGCATTGAAGAGTGTGAATTAGCCTGGGATACTATGTTTCGCGAAATAGACGAACAAGGATATGAATTTATAGATGGGATTCCTTGTTTTGAGCTCTATCCGATGTGTTCACCTCATCCCGACGGGATCTGGAAAACAGATATCTATATTCCGATAAAAATCAAATAACTTTTTTCATAATTGATCTCACGAAAAAGAGGCTATCCGATTAATTTCAGAAAGCCTCTTTATATTTTTAATTAATTATAAATCTATTGGAGGAACAGGAGGATTTATATCAACCCACTCATCAACCGTAACGCTTACTAAGATTGGCATCAAAATTTGTTCTGGCTTCTTATTCCCGTCTGTACTATTATCCGGATTATAACCACCGCCTCCTGAACCACCATTTGGATTACCAAATATAATATTATAGGTATAACTATATCCCGGCTGCCAGATTGAAGTAATAATCGGAATTGCTATATTGCCTGTGTAATTTGTAATTCCTGACAAAGAACCTTGTATATTTATATAAGTTCCTGTCAAAGGATAAGCATTTGCATCTGTATAAGCCCAATTCACTAACTTATGAGGAATCAAATACATCCCGGTAATCAAATCTGATGAAACATCTGCTGTTGATG
>JBOFKE010000160.1:0-2110 GCA_051657185.1 Bacteroidales bacterium
TCATTTTTCTTAAACGTATGTACCTGATACGATTCCTGTAAAAGTATTCGTTCATCTGCATTTAATGCTTCCCAAATATCAGGTATTGCGTCTGCTAAGTCTATGGTTGTTTTCTTTGATAACATATTTCTCTGCTATAAAAAGCTGTTTAATAGCACAAATTTATTCTTTTTTTTATTTCATCAAACAAATGGCTGCTTTTTTTTCATCTTTTACGAATCTTTCTTCACGAAAACAGCACTTAACTCCCATAACAGATACAATGGCAAGAAAACAACCATCAATGTAAACGGATCTCCCGACGGAGTAATAAAGGCTGCTGCTATCAAAGTAAATACGATTGCATGACGTCTGTACTTATTAAAGAAAGAGCGTCGAAGAACTCCTATCTTTGATAAAAACATAGACAACAGTGGCAATTCGAAGAATATCCCCATCAAAAAAATCATTGTAAGAAAATTGCTCATATATGAATCCAGTGAAAGCTGATTTTCTATCAACGGACTTAATTCATATTGAATAAGAAAGCGTAATGTGAGCGGGAAAACAACTATATAACCGACAAATACGCCTAAAACAAAAAGAATATTGCCAAATACGAAAGCAAATGCAACACCTTTCTTCTCATGTGGATATAACGCAGGAGATATAAAACCCCATAGCTGATACAATACGAATGGAAACGAGAACAACAAACCTAATGAAAAGGATGTTGTCATGTGTGTCATAAATTGTGAAGCCAGTTTTATATTTATCAACTTTACATGAAAGTTTTCACCGCAAAAGTCCGGAAGTATCCCGTGTAAAGTCTCATTTAATTTACAAAGCCATTCATATAAAATAAAATCCGGACGACAAGGTGCCAGTATGATATTGTCAAATATCTCAGGCATAAATATAAAGAACAGAATCATTAATACTGTTACAAAAATTAATGAGCGAAAGATGACACCTCGCAGCTCATCTAAATGATCCCAGAAAGACATTTCATTCTCCATGCTATTGATAAAATTAGATTGTATCGAAAAAGAAGAGATAATATACGCTGATATTCAGACATACATTATCTCTACTCATGTTTTTTAGTATACTGTATAGCGGATCTGTTACTTCTTTGGATCTTTATCATCCATATCGAGTTCGTCTTCGATCCCTTTAATTCCTTCTTTAAAACTTCTTACTCCTTTACCTAAACCCTTCATTAGTTCAGGTATTTTTTTGCCTCCGAATAAGAGTAGTATCGCGAAAACAATAATAATAATTTCGCCGGTACCAAAGTTATTGAGAAATAGTAACGTTGTTTCCATTGTATTCAATTTTTGAATTAAATATTATGAAGATCATGCCCCATACGTTCTTTTTTAGTCTTCATATATTTCAAGTTGTGCTCATTAACTTTCACTTCGATCGGCACATTCTCAACTATTTGAAGACCATATCCTTCTAAACCTACACGTTTAATCGGATTATTTGTCATCAATCGCACTTTTTTGATGCCTAGCTCGTGCATGATAGAAGCTCCTACTCCATAATCACGTTCGTCAGCTTTGAAACCTAAATGAAGATTTGCATCTACCGTATCTAGTCCTTCTTCTTGTAGTTTGTAAGCTTTGATTTTATTCATCAAGCCGATACCACGACCTTCCTGATTCATATAAATAATAGCCCCTTTGCCTTCTTTCTCGATAGCCATCATTGCTTTGTGAAGTTGCTCTCCACATTCACAGCGCTGACTACCAAAGATATCTCCTGTCATACAAGAAGAATGCATGCGCACTAAAATTGGCTCATTCTCATCCCATGATCCTTTAATAAGAGCAATATGTTCCAAACCATTCGATTTTTGTCTGAACGGAATTAAGCGGAAATCACCGTAGGCTGTCGGCATAGAAACTTCGTCACCTTTTTCAATCAATGATTCGCGTTGAAGTAAATAACGGATAAGTGCTGCTACAGAAACAATTTTCATATCAAATTTCTCAGCAACCTCCATTAATTGAGGTAAACGAGCCATTGTGCCATCTTCGTTCATGATCTCAACCAATACACCTGAAGGATATAACCCGGCTAAGCGAGCCAAATCTACAGCTGCTTCTGTATGTCCTGCTCT
>JBOFKE010000161.1:0-4536 GCA_051657185.1 Bacteroidales bacterium
AACTTCAGATTTGCTGATGACTTCTTTCAGATTTGCGGTCACCCGCAACACCCTTGTCATTCGCTAATGTTTCCTATCAACTCGGCACATACAGGAACTTGCATCCTGCTAGTTTAATACCATGCCCGACATACAAAAAAGAGCTACATCAAATGATGCAGCTCTTTGTGATCCCGACAGGATTCAAACCTGTAACCTTCTGATCCGTAGTCAGATGCTCTATTCAGTTGAGCTACGGAACCGTTTTCGAATCGTTATTGTTTCGATTACGTGTGCAAAGGTAAAGCTTTTTCCTGAACCTGCAAATTTTCCACCCACTTTTTTTCAATTTTAAAAAACAGGGATTCTTTTCTCTTTACTGATTTGTCATAAAAAAGAGGCTATTTTGATCATTTTTCCCTACTAAATTATCGTTTTCACTTATAGATTGAATGCTTTATTATCATTTTGATCTATAATCGTAAATAAAATATTGCTTTTGTATAATATAATGATTAATCCTACGCCTTAATAATATATCATATTGTTTGATTTTACCGACATATTTATTAATATTGCATCGTCAAATTGAATTTAAGATTTCAATTTGACAAACAAATAGTCTTTTAAAAAGATTTATTACCAAGAAAAAATAACAAGAGAGCCCTATAAAAGACATTAAAAACACAAACACAAGATGAAAATTAAAGGAGAACCAAGAGCCTTTTTGAGCAATGAAGCTAAACAGTTGCTCAATCTGTATGAATCATTGGGAGAGCGTGCTGAAATTTTTCTTCCTCGTCATATATATGATAATCTGACGAGTTTTGTGAAGCTTTGTTTTGAAGAACCGGACGATCCGACTGCTCAACAAGCCGAAATCAATCGCTACCTATTAAAGTTCAGAGAAGATATTCCGGGATATACGGATGTTTCTTTGATGCTTTATCCGACCACTAATTCGAAGGCTTTTGAGTTGAGTGGAAAAAGGACAGAGTTTGTGAAAATAATCAATAACTTCCTTGAAACTAAAACCGCTAATCCGGAAGCAAAGAAATTATTGAAGAATATCAAAGATACGCATGACTTTTCTGTAGGTACTCCTCCGGTAAAAAGCAGTCATATCGAATTTATTTCACAAGTCCAATTGGGCGGTCAGGTTTCTGATTTGCGTAAATACAGAGACGTAATCGGTGTAACCGGCGATTTAAACGAAGCTCATTGGAATTACTTAATGGATACTTTGGAACAAATGATCAGCCAAAGTACGCATTATACGACTAAAGCCGAAACAAACGATTTCTTAAACAGAGCTCGCTGGGCTGTCAATTTTAAAGGGTTGAACGGAATGATCCAGACCGTGGTTTCGGGTTCTGCCGACAAAGCTGTTCAATTATTGCAAGGTGATGTTTTTAGCCGCGACGCTGTACGTGTGCTTGAAAACCCTTCATCAGATGTTCTATACCAGGAAATGCTTTTGGACACTACTTCCATCTTTGTCGTTAAGGTGAAACACATGCGTGTCAATCCTTATTCAAGCGACAAATGGTTTCCGTTGCTGACAAGAATTGTCATCGTTGACGATTCAAAAGAAAGTCGCAGCTCTAATACTTCACTCGTCTTCTGTTTCCATAACGGAATCATCAATTCTTTAAATAAAGTACATACTAAAAAATTGGGTTCGCCTGCGAATACCCAGTTAAACTTGCGTTTGATTCTTGAGAACGTCAATCCTTCATATCTTCTGGAATTCCGCGAAAAGATTGAATTGCAGATTGCCGAATATGAAAAAGAAATACAACAAATTCTTAAAGAACAAGTCGGCACGGATAAAGATGCCGTAAAAAGGCTGAACGTTTTCAAGCTTGATCACTTCTCCCGAAAAATCATTCAGGATAAATATTCATTGGAGAAACTTCGTGATTTTATGTTCTTCCTGGAGAATTGTCACAAAGAAGAAAAACGTTTTTCTCAAACGCGCGAATTAATCGAAGAGTTTGAGCTAAGAATGCGTCAGTACTTCTATTCTGCAAGTGAAAGCATTGAGGTAATGAGTGTACTTGAAGGAGGCGGCCGAAATCAGATCCGCACTTTTGGAAAATTCCTTCTACAAAAACCGTTACAGAAAGTTTCACCTAAAGTTTTACGTGCCTGTGAGCTGATTTTAAGTATCATTCCAAGCAATTATGAACGTACGCTTAAGAATCATTTTCACAAAAACTTCGGTATCAATCTCTTTCTGGAGAAATATCAGGCTTATATCACGAAAACTGATAATGAATCGAACAATAAGGGTCGTTATGACAACTTCCTGAATGATCTGGGTATTCGTGAAAAGTACAGAGCACTTTCGACAGAAGATCAGAATATCGTAAAAGACTTCTTATCTGCTTTGGGTAATCTGGAGCAAACTTCCGTTTCGGATTCTGCTCAAATGATTATTCGTGACTTGTTATTCAATTCGAATGGCAAACCGAAACCGTATATTATATATAATGGTATGCAAGCCTGGGAGTATAAAGATCTTTTACCGGATGACTCTTTCGACATCAATCCTTTTGATATTGAAATTGAGAACCTGGAAGATGGCCGTATTGCATATCAGAGATTAACTGACAGACTGCTTCGCATTAAATCTACCTTATCATTATTTGATGACAGCGGCAGTCTTTGGGATTTATTCTGTGAGAATACGACGATCCTTATCAATGATCCGAACAACCCTACTGGCTTCACTGATTTTAACACAGAACCGGTAAATAACTTCCTTCGTCTGATGAATAACTGTAAGATTACGTTATTTCTGGACGAAGCTTATGCTGACAGTGTTAAGACTGATGATAACGAGATGCCAAAATGGAGAAGCTTATCTCGTTACATACTAAACAACATCAATGCTCAATCAAATATCCGTGCCGTATCGTCTCTTTCGACAACAAAGAATCTTTCGGCTACAGGAAATCGGTTAGGTGCTTTGGCTGTCACACCTCAGGCGAAGGATATTGTTCCTTTTGTCAGAGAGCGCAATAGTGCAACGCATGGTAATAACTGCTCTTTACTGATGCTCAACAATCTATTGGAAGTTGCTCAAACTGCTAAGAAAATTAAAGACACTTTAGAAAGCGAATTGCCTAAGAATGCATCCAGATACAAAATCAAGGAATCTATTGTCCGTTTTGTTTTGGATCAGATTGGCAGAACTCAGAAATCAAATGCTAACAGTACGCATAAGCAACTGCATAAAACAGCTGAATTTGAAGGCAGTCCTTTGTATTTGTTCTTACTGGATGAATTAGTTTCACTTGACAAACTGGATGTATTAGGATTACCTGATGATTTTAAATATAACGAAGAACCATTCTTTGTATATTATCAAAAGAAATTAGTCGGCAATCTGAATAAATTCCGGGTAAATAAAGTATTCCGTAACGAATCGCTGGAGCGTATCAATTTAGCAAAGAGTGTCGCTAAAGAAGTATGCAACGATATCGACAACAGCTTAATCGAATGGCTGGATTCGGATGGTTCATATTTATTTAACTTCCGTGTATTAGGAGGATTCTCTTATGCGGACATTCTATGTTTCTGTCAATATCTGGCTCTTTACAGAGGTATTGCTGCTGTACCTTATGCAACAGGATTAGTACGCTTTTCTGTCGGGGGTTATTTACGAGACACCAAAAACAGTATAGATGTATTCCGTGCTGAGATAAAAGATGCTTTCTCTATTTTCGCCAAATACTGGGAAGTATTCGCGGCAATACGCATGAGTGCTCATGGGGGATTGGTTGAGAGCCAGACTATACTTGATGAGGTTTTCGGATATAAAAAAGACCGTGATCTTATCAATATTATCATTGAAGATTATCAATTCTCTGCTGGATTTGCAAAAGATAAAGCGCCGTCTTTACAATTAAGAGATATCCGTACGCTTTATCATGCTTCTCCTGAAAGAAGTGGTGTAAGTATCACAACGATTGATCGCTCAATGAATTCGGTAATTGAACTTCATGGAGATAAGATCGGTTCGTGCCGTGATGTTTATGATTTCATACGCAGTGCAGCATTTACGAAAGTGTACGAAACACTTTTAGCTCAGATATACAAAAACATTCCTGACATCGCCGATCTGGACTTTAACACGGTAAGTTCCAAGTACGGCAAGGCAGTTATATTAAAATATATAACCAACAAAAAAACATTCCAGCCAAATCATAATGTTTTGGATGATCCGGCAGAGCGTAATGTAATGCGTGAATTGCTGATCGAAATGGAAAGTATTTTGTTCTCTGACAGCAAGGTTAAAATTCTTGCTATTGATGCAACAGGTAATGCAGAGCTGGATAAAGCGAAACTTGAAGGTATTAATATAATCCTGAAAAAATATATCCGCGAAATACTTCTTCATTTCAATCTTCCGTTTGAAAAAGAAAGTCTTGAGCCAAGCCGAAGTGAAATCATCCGCTATGCAGGTGAAGTGTTTGAGGAAATTGTAGGTATTAAAGTAAAAGATTTGAATCTTCAAATCTGGGTAGATGAATTCATAAGTCATTTGCG
>JBOFKE010000162.1:0-8116 GCA_051657185.1 Bacteroidales bacterium
AACTACCTGTAGCTCCTTTTGATATTCAAAAGGACCGCATGCTTATCGTTGGGGAACCGATCAACTGGACCATACATACAACACAGGGAAACACTAATAACTATTATGCAATCTCAGCAACAGACTATTCCGTTACAGATACTTATCAGATCAGTAATCAGGAAAATATCTATACACAGATTGCAAAATTCATTTTTCCGTTTGAGATAAAGTTCACTACACCGAATGACGAACAGGTAAAATTCAGAATTGAAAATTTCTCAGCTTTAGCATTGATTTTTAATCTGATAATAGCTACCTTCGTTTTCTTAAACGACCGTAAATCTACAAAAGAATCGTTAGTGATTCTTTTATTCGGGCTTTATGCCTTCATTCCCTATATATTATATCGCAAATATTTTACTAACTAAACAAATAAATGACATTATGAAAAAGATTTTATTCATTCTGGGAGCTGTATCAATGCTTACGTTTGCTTCTTGTAATTCAAATAGTGCAAAACAACCTCAAGCTACTGAAGCTGCCAAACCAGCATCGATCCCTGTTGCACAAGTTCTGGAAAACCCGGATGATTACACAGGTGGAGAAATAGCAGTTGAAGGTATCTGCACACATCGTTGTAAACACGGAGGAGCTAAAATGTTTATCATGGGAAACAACGACAAACAAATTCTTCGTGTTGAATCAACCGATGCTTCAGGTAAATTTCCTACAGAGGTCGTAAACAATATGGTTGTAGTGAAAGGGACTTTAATCGAAGATAAGATTGATGAAGCTTACCTTCAAAAATGGGAGTCTGAATTGAAAGAAGAAATGGAAAAACATGGCGAAGCAGGTGGTTGCTCTACTGAAAAAGCAGCACGCAACGAAAGTGCAGAAGCTAATACTCCAGAAAAACGTATTGCTGATTTCCGTCAAAGAATCAAAGAGCGTAAAGAAAAAGAAGGTAAAGATTATTTATCTTTCTATCACTTAGAAGCTCAGAATTACGAGGTAATGAATTAATTCAATAAACATATTTGATAGGCTGAATGACAGGATACTGCTTTCAGCCTATTTATTTAAACTATAGTTATGGGTAATTTTGAAAAGAAGTTCCGCAAGATCTGTCGTATTATTCACCGCGATCTTTCTTATTTTCTTACAGGCATCATTCTTGTATATGCGATATCCGGATTAGTGCTTAATCACAAAGATTCATTTAATCCTGATTATTCAATTGACCGGGTTGAATTTACAGTTTCGGAAAGTTTTCCCAGAAGTGCCGGAAACATCAGCGAAGCTGAATTAAACAAAGAGTTGGAGAATATTAAACGATCGGCTCCGGTTATGAAGTTCTATGCTCCTAAACCCAATGAGGTGAAAGTTTTTATAAAAGGAGGAAGTTCAATGGTAATCAATCTCTCTGATCGCTCAGCTGTATATGAATCGATTAAAAAAAGACCGTTCTTCAGTCAGATCAACTGGTTGCATTTCAACCCGAAAGGCTGGACTATATTTGCAGACCTGGTTGCGATCGGATTAATCTTTATCACACTGACGGGAATCTTTATGAATAAAGGAAAAAATGGTCTTTGGGGAAGAGGTGGTATCGAAGTGATTATTGGAATACTTATTCCGATTCTTTTTATTTTTCTGCAGAAAAGCTAATCTTTTCAGCTAAAAAAAACGGTAGAATGCATTTTTCATTCTACCGTTTTTTTAGTTCTTATTATTGTTGAATAAAAGTCATACGTCCAGGTTCAAAAACATAACGTGAAATAACCGGAACCACATAATCAAACAACATCTCCATACCCGGATAATTAATCTTTGACTCTACGTCCGTATGTGAATGAAAATCCTTACTACGTCCCGATGAGAAAGATAAAGTAGGAATACCTTTCCGATAAAACGATGCATAATCAGTCGGCTCAGTACCCGACATAATCAGATTCAGATTTAACAAATTCGGATTAGGAGCAGCTGCTAATGCAGGAAAAGCTTCAGCAAATGTTCCAACACCGCGAATATGCAAAGTCTTTGCGGTTAAACGTCCTGTCATATCAAAATTGAACATTGCTTTAATTGTTTCTGCAGGCACTAAAGGATTTTCTGCAAAATAACGCGAGCCTTGCAGTCCCCGCTCTTCTGCCCCAAAGGCAACTAATACGATATCCTTTTTCAATTGATCGCGATGAGCGGCAAAGTAGCGTGCCATTTCAATTAGTGTCGCAACCCCCGAAGCATTATCATCAGCACCATATAAATAAACCGTATCTTTCTTTGTTATTTGCTGTCCTATATGATCATGATGAGCACCGATAACTACTACATCATTCTTCGTGTTAACCATTTCGGGAGCTTTAATACGTGCTACGACATTATTACTTTTCGTTTTCTTACGATCCCCGTGCTCTATACGAGTTTTGAAATCAATCTTTGCTCCATTTTTTAATCGGGCTGCAAGTTCTGGTGTTACTTTCGTAAGTGCCAGACGACGATTCAACACCTTGTCAGTTTCGGGAAAACTCATATCATCACTTACCAATAAGATTCCCGAAGCCTTTGCCTTATCTGCTTTTTTTCCTATCTCGCGCAAGAAATCTTCATAAGATTCCTCTGCCGAAGGTTTTGCATCTATTAATATGATTCTGCTCTCACCCGGAATTGAATCAGCTTCGACATAAGTGACCTCACCACTAAAAGCACCGCTCTGGAAATAAGGCGAAACCTGATAATCTTTTCCGGCTTTCAGTTTTTTACCGTCCAGACGCATAAAAGTACTATCAGAAATAACTTCACGTAAACCCGCAAAAGCAAATTCCTGTAACCCGTCATTTCCTAAAAGCTCTACACCGGGAATAGACGCAAACTGCTCTTTAATATATTCGACTGTCATTGTATCTCCCGTAGTCATAGGGACACGTCCGCCAAGTTTTTCACTTGCCAGATAAGAAATATGTGATTTAAAACGTTTTTGAAGTTCGGTAGACTCTGTCTGTGCATGTTGAGTGGTTGCCTGTGTCGACAAAGCTGCACCTCCCAGAATCAGGGATAAAATAAATTGTTTTCTGTTCATCGTGTGTTCTGTTAAATCATGTGGTTAATAAAAAGCTCCCTTCTTTCGTTCAAAGAAAAAAGAGAGCTTTAAAGTATATCTTAGAATTCAGATGTAAAATGGAACTTGATTTTCGGAAAATCCTGCTGAGCCATCATCAAGACATATCCCGAGTCAGCTAAAAATACATCGCGACCCTCTTTATCTACAGCCATATACTGGAATTTACGACGTTTGAAGTTTTCCAACTCCGCCATATCTTCACTTTCAATCCAGCAAGCTTTGTAAAGATTAATTGGTTCCCACTTACATTGTGCTCCATACTCGTGCAACAAACGATACTGGATTACCTCAAACTGAAGCTGACCTACCGTACCGATAATTTTACGACCGTTGAACTGATTCGTAAATACCTGAGCAACCCCTTCATCCATCAATTGATCAATACCCTTGTTCAATTGTTTGGTTTTCATCGGATCCGCATTCTCAATGTATTTAAACATTTCAGGAGAGAAACTTGGAATACCACGGAAATGCAAATCTTCTCCGCCTGTAAGCGTATCACCGATTTTAAAGTTTCCTGTATCCGGCAAACCAATAATATCACCCGGATAAGCCTCGTCAACTGTCGATTTCTTCTGAGCCATAAAGGCCGTCGGACTCGAAAACTTCATGACTTTACCGTTGCGCACATGTTTGTAGCCTGCATTCCGTTCAAATTTACCTGAACAGATTTTCAGGAACGCAATACAACTACGGTGATTAGGATCCATATTTGCATGGATCTTAAAGATAAATCCGGAAAAACCTTCTTCTTCCGGACAAACTATGCGTTCCTCCGTTTTAATCGGACGCGGAGTTGGTGCGATCTGCACGAAGCAATCCAGCAATTCCTTTACACCAAAGTTATTAAGTGCCGAACCAAAGAATACCGGAGCCAGTTTACCATCCAGATACTCCTGAACATCAAACTCAGGATATACTCCTTCGATCAGTTCAAGATCCGTACGCAATTGCAAGGCATCCTCGTCACCGATAATCTCTTCCAGTTCCGGATTGTTTATATCGCTAAACTCGATTTTTTCTGTAACCACCTGTTTGCTCGGTGTGTACAAGTCCAATTTCTCTTCATATATATTGTACACTCCTTTAAAGCGCTGCCCCATACCGATAGGCCAACTCAAAGGACGTACCGAAATCTTAAGCTCTTGCTCTAGCTCATCCAATAAAGAAAAAGCATCTACTCCTTCACGGTCAAGCTTATTTACGAAGATAATCACGGGAGTATTACGCATACGACAAACTTCCATCAGTTTACGCGTTTGTGCTTCTACCCCTTTCGCAACATCGACAGCAATAATAACACTGTCAACCGCTGTCAACGTACGATACGTATCTTCAGCAAAATCCTGGTGACCGGGTGTATCAAGAATATTCACTTTATAATCACCGTAGTTAAATCCCATTACGGAAGTTGCAACAGAGATACCACGCTGTTTCTCGATCTCCATCCAGTCAGATGTAGCCGTTTTCTTGATTTTGTTAGACTTAACAGCTCCTGCGACATGAATAGCTCCACCGAAAAGCAGCAATTTCTCCGTAAGTGTAGTCTTACCGGCATCGGGGTGACTAATAATCGCAAAAGTTCTTCTTTTTAAGATCTCTTCTTGTAATTCAGTCATAATCGTTTTTGAAAGAAAGAACCAGATCAGTCTGTCCGGTTCCCTCCACTATTTATGGTTACTATTTATTTCAAACACTCAATACAACGTTCCAGACTTTCTTCCCAGTGAGGAATCATTAATCCATACGTTGTTTTAATTTTTGTCTTATCCAATACACTGTAGAAAGGTCTTTCCGCTCTGGTCGGGTATTGTTCCGAACGAATTGGCATCACTTCACATGTTGTAATACCGGCCATACGGTGAATTGCTTTCGTAAAATCATACCAGCTACAAACACCCTCATTCGAAAAGTGAAAGATACCTGTAACAAATAAATTTCCATGAACTATCTGAAGTATTGCCTGTGCCAGATCGGCTGCATACGTTGGCGTTCCTATCTGATCTGCCACCACATTCAACCGCTCTCTTTCCTGACCTAAACGCAACATCGTTTTTACAAAATTATTTCCGAATCCGGAATACAACCACGAAGTACGAATAACCAGTGTTTGTTCACACAAACCTAAAGCAATGGCTTCTCCTTCTGCCTTTGTTTTACCATATACCGACACCGGCAAAATCGGATCTGTTTCGGTATAAGGCTTATAATTTTTACCATCAAACACATAATCCGTCGAAACATGTACGAACTTAGCTCCGGTTCTCTGTGCTGCTTTTGCCAGATAACCTACTGCCTGAGCATTGATGATCCGACAAAGTTCATAATCATCCTCGGCCTTATCTACAGCCGTATAAGCTGCACAGTTAATAATCACATCAAACGTATGCTTTTCGAAATAATCTTTCACCGAATCCGACGACGAAAGATCCAGTTCCTTCACATCCGTAAAATGGAATTGGCTATTGGCATATAACGAAGTCAAACGGGCAATTTCATTACCCAACTGACCATTCGCACCTGTTACGAGAATTTGTTTCATGCTTATTTTCTTTTAAGTTATGCGGTCAGATAGATTTTACAACTCTAATTCTTCTGATTTTTCAGCATTATATCTGTCTGCCAACAACATCAGAAAGGAAGATATCTGCGCAACGGCCTTTTGCGTTGGTTCTGAAATTTCTTTTCCTTGCATTTTCAGCATCAATGTTCCGTATAATGCATCAAAACAGGTCTCAAGTTCCCCTTTCTTATGTTCTCCTGCCTTAGCACGAAGTTCCACAATAAAAGGCAAAGTCTTATAAAAACCGGCCGTATAAAAAGCCTGTTTTGTTGAATTCAACATTCGGTTATGCAAATCTGTCAATTCAATAATTACATTTTTATTGATCTGTAAATGTCCCGATTGCTCCACGCCTTCGATACGCATCATATCACACAAATCCGAATACCACTGACGAATCACAGCTTTCTGTTCAGCATCAACCTGATATTGTGAAATCAATTTCTGATCAATTTGATCCATGTCTAATTTAAATGCACGAATCAAATCCTCCACCTGCCACATATAAAGCAAGTATTCGGCTATATTTTCTTTTTTCTTTTGGCTTGCAATTATCATAAATCAAATTGTTTTATATTCTCTTTTTATACAACAATAAACTACGTGAAAAGGCACAAAGAATTATAAGCATTGCCCCTTTTTCTTTGTGCCTCTAAAATTATAACTTTCTGTCGGTTATAGAAAACTATATTCCGAAATTGCTGCATAAAAGTCCTTATCTTGCAAGCCAAGCTGGCGGCAAGCCAATCTTGCAGCACTCAAATTACGTAGAAAATACTCATCCTTGATATGGATCGAAAACAGTCCGAAGCGATTCTTCAGATAAGTTTTTCCTTCTCCTTCTACAAGACTGTCTTCCTGATAAGGCATTGCTGTAATATCCTCACGCAATGTATTTGCAACGGTTGACAAATTATGATCATTTTCATGATAAATAAATTTGCCTTCTCGCTCAATGCGCTCTGCCAATCCCTTAAATGCATTCATGTAAGAATCATAAGTCGGATAATTTACCGATTCGATCCACTGAATATTCGGAATTACTACAATATGCGGACGATATAACGAATGTACAGGTCTGGATTCTAACGCTGATGCAGGGCCTTCTGTACCAACAAGCAAAACCATGCGGGCATCATAACTCAGCTTCACATTTCCCTCTACACCTTTTATAGGATCCAACGCTACATAGTCAACCTTGATCTTATGTTTATTCAGCGCATAAAGCATCATACTTAAAATCGTATTTTTGCCTTGCGAACCACAAATAACCAATCGCGCTTTATCCTTTGTTAGCCAATAGACAAATTCAGCAAAAGAAACTACCTGCAAATTGAGTTCTTTTGCTTTATGCAATTCTACATTGTCTTCTTGCACATGAAGAGCCGGAACGACAAAGTCAATTCCTTTTACAATATTCTCCGCAAAAAATCCCTCCTGTTCAGGCAATAGACCATGAGCTTCGAGCGCTTCTTTCTCTTTCGTATCCAGAGAAACAAACGACGATGTTATTTTATAGCCCAGCTTATGCAATTCGATTGCCATATTACAAAAAGTGGGATCACTAATAGATATAAAATGGATATGTATCATAAATAATGAACTGTACCTAACGCAATAAAAGGAACACTTAATTGCGTCCCCCCCTTTGTTAGAAACAATATTGAATTTTTCGAATTTACGTTTTGAAAAAGTCAAAGCAGTTTCTTAGTTTAGCAAAGTGAACCAAGCTTAGTCCGCTTTGCTAAACTCCTACAAAGGTAATAGCTTTTATGCGAAGTAGCAATTTAATAATTTCGCAATTTCAAAAACGAGTGTATATTTAACACGATTACTCCTAACTATGTTCTATTATACTTAACTAATAATGAATAATATAATATCAAATACCACTTCTCCTGCCGTCACTAAAAAAAATAATACCTAAAATAATCTTTGAAAAACAAATATGTTAACTTACACTAAATACGCACCCTTTCTTCAAAATAATTTGCTTAATTCGTTTATACACCCTACTTTTGTACCACAAACATCGCGGGATGGAGCAGTGGTAGCTCGTTGGGCTCATAACCCAAAGGTCATCGGTTCGAGTCCGGTTCCCGCAACTAACAGAAAGCTGTTCGATTTATTTCGGACAGCTTTTTTTTATTATCACCTTATATCACTGATTTTACATACGTATTAAAAGTTTTTTACATAGGTATCTAAAGTTTTTTTGATACGTACCAAAAATAATTTACATACGTATGTAAATCTGATTAGAGAAGGTAAATTCGAGTATAGCTCGCAACGATGCAGTATATCTCTGAAAAGATACGGTATATCTTCGCAACGATACGGTGTATCTTTTAAAAGAAACGGCGTATCTTTTCAGAGATACACCGTATAAATTTGACAATCTTCGGATTCTTTTTATACGCTCACTACAAAAGTTTTTTTTCGCGTTTTAT
>JBOFKE010000163.1:0-12068 GCA_051657185.1 Bacteroidales bacterium
CCTGTTACCAGACCCGAATCAACAGCTACCGCCATATTGATGGTAGCTTGAAAGACAATCATCAATGCACACCCCATGGCCAGAAGCTGACCAAAAAGACTATCGCAGGATCGGGCAATCTGACCCGTTCGAAATATCAATAAGAAATAGCAGAAAATTACAATCAATCCTCCCAAGACGCCCCATTCTTCCAGAATTATGGCAAAAATAAAATCGGAATAAGCCTGAGGTAAAATATCACGTTGGACACTTCGTCCCGGACCGCGTCCAAATAAAATGCCGCCATTCGATATAGCAATCTTTGCGTGAGCTACCTGAAAATTTTCATCTGTAATAACATATTTATCCTCTTCCTTAGAAGTTTTCCCTTTATCATTATCTCCATCACCAACACCTATTGTACGTGCAATACGTGCTCGCCATGTAGCCGCACGAGGCATAACTGACTCCGGAACAAATGCTACCACTGCAGAAACAAAAGTAATCGCAACGAGAATAATTAATCCAATTTTCTTTAACTGAACATTACCAAGCACCATAAGAGAAATAACGACCATTCCTAGCAATAATGCTGTTGACAGATTATCTAAAAAGATCAACAGGATACATAATCCTGAAGTCCCGATAATAAACCAAAAACCCGTTTTCGACACACCATCTTCTGTTTGTGTTTTACTCAAAATAAAAGATGACAGCATAACGACCGCCAATTTACCAAATTCTGATGGCTGGAACTGAATACCAAAAAAGCTGACCCAACGATTTGCATCATTAAGCCTTACTCCTCCGACAACAGCCCAAAGCAAAAGAGCTACAGCAAAAAGAAAAGCTGCACCCGAAATATACGGAAACCACTTAAATGGAATATAATGTAGCACTATAGCACAACCAATCCCCGTAGCCAGGAACATAATATGCCGAAGTACCGGATCAAAATGCCGGTCGACGTGTGAGAATGTCAGTGAGCTTGACGAGCTATAAATTTCCAAAACCGAAAGAGCACACATAAACAGAAACACTAACCATACGATACGGTCTCCACGAAATATTTTAGAGAAAAATTCCATATTACAGATTCTTTACGCAATCCTTAAACTGATGTCCGCGATCTTCATAGTTTTTGAACAAATCAAAACTAGCACAACAAGGAGACAATAGGACCGTATCACCCTTTTCAGCTATCTCATAAGCCTGCTTAACTGCTTCAGCCATTGAAGAGGTATCATAAGTATGAGCTACTTTGTCATCGAAAAATTCATGAAGTTTATCATTATTCATTCCTAAATAAATCATTGCCTTCACCTTTTTGCGAACCAAAGACTCAATCTCAGTATAATCATTGCCTTTATCCACTCCTCCTAAAATAAGAATTGTCGGTGTAGTCATACTTTCTAAAGCATACCAGCAAGAATTTACATTTGTAGCCTTCGAATCATTAATATATTGTACACCTTTGATCGTTGCCACCTTTTCCAATCGATGTTCAACTCCCTGAAAATTACTTAATGATTTACGGATATCTTCTTTCTCAATATGTAGAACCATAGCAGAAATACTTGCAGCCATGGAATTGTACAGATTATGCGTTCCGGATAAAGCCAATCGACTTAATTCCATTTCGAACGGATCTTCATTGATATCTACATGAAGTTTTCCGTCTGCTACATAAACATGAATATTATCACGTTGTAATTGAGAGAAAGGAATCAGCTTAGAATCAAAATGACGTTTAGCTATCTCCTGTGCAATTATCGGATCCTCATTCCAGAAAACAAAATAATCATCTTTCGTCTGATTCTGTGTAATTCTGAATTTTGAATTTACGTAGTTTTGCATCTTATACTCATAACGATCCAGATGATCGGGAGTTATATTCAAAAGAATGGCAATATGTGCACGGAAATTATACATATTATCCAGCTGAAAGCTGCTTAACTCCACTACGTAGAAATCATAATTATGATTGGCCACCTGTAAAGCCAGACTTGCGCCCACATTTCCGGCCAATCCTACATTCAGACCTGCATCTTTCAGAATCTGATAAATCAACATGGTTGTAGTTGTTTTACCATTCGACCCAGTTATACAAATCATTTTAGCGTTTGTATAACGAGCAGCAAATTCGATCTCCGAGAGAATTGGTATGTCAAGCTCTTTAAGCTTCTTTATAACAGGAGCTTTATCAGGAATACCCGGACTCTTAACAACCTCTTTGGCATTCAGAATCAGTGACTCCGTATGCTGAAGTTCCTCATAAGCAATCCCGGCATCATCCAACATTGCTTTATAATGATCCTTGATTGCAGACATATCCGATACAAATACATCGAATCCTTTTTTCTGAGCTAAAATTGCAGCACCTACACCACTCTCGCCGGCGCCTAAAATAACTATGCGATCCATATTCCTATCTTAGTTTTAAGGTAACAATTGTGACTGCAGCCAGTATAATCCCGATTATCCAGAAACGAACCACAATTTTCGATTCAGGTACAGCCTGGAAAGGTTTTTGGATCCAAGCCTGAATCCCGCTATTACCCGGTTTTTGAAAATGGTGATGCAGGGGAGTCATCTTAAAGATACGTCTACCTTCGCCAAATCGTTTTTTAGTATATTTGAAATAAAACACTTGCATAATAACTGATAGATTCTCTACCAGAAAAATACCACATAGAATCGGTATCAGTAACTCCTTGCGGATAATGATAGCAAACACAGCAATAATACCTCCGAGTGTTAAACTCCCTGTATCCCCCATAAAGACTTGTGCCGGATAAGAATTATACCACAAAAATCCGACTGTGGCTCCAATAAAAGCACCTGCAAACACCACCATTTCCTCACATCCGGGGATAAACATTATATTCAGGTAAGAAGCATATTTTATATGACTCGACAAATAAGCCAATATACCTAATGTCACCCCTATAATAGCAGATGTTCCTGTTGCCAAACCATCCAAACCATCCGTCAGATTTGCACCATTAGAAACGGCTGTAACAATCAGGATCGTAATAATCACGAACACAATACCTCCCCAAAGAGGTGCTTTATCTCCCATAAAGGAAACAATCGAGTCGTAATTAAAATTGTTATTTTTAACAAAGGGAATCGTTGTCAGAAAGCTTTTTGTCTCCTGCGTCTTATATTGAACCTCCTGTACTTCTCCCCGCGAATAAACCTCACTATTCTCACGAATCACAACAGCAGGAGATAACCACATGGTTAATCCGACAATCAGTCCTAAACCTACCTGTCCGATAATTTTAAAACGTCCGTGAAGTCCTTCCTTATCTTTTTTGAATACTTTGATATAATCATCTAAGAAACCGATTGCACCTAGCCAGAGAGTCGTAACCAGCATCAATAGCAGATAAATATTATTCAGTTTACTTAGAAGTAAACAAGGTATAATAATCGCAATAATAATAATGATACCCCCCATTGTTGGCGTACCTTTTTTACTCATTTGTCCTTCGAGTCCCAAATCACGTACAATCTCACCAATTTGCAACAACTGCAGTTTATTAATAATACGACGACCAATAACCGTCGCTATAATCAAAGCTAAAATAAATGCAGCTCCCGTACGGAATGAAATATATTTAAATACTCCAGCTCCCGGAAGATCAAACTGATCAAGATATTGAAATAAATAATATAACATTATTGTGTTCTTTTAATGCAACTAAAATAGTTTATGCGCAAGATCTTACTCTTGCTCAAATACAGTTTTCACCTCTTCACGATCATCAAAATGATGCTTCACACCTTTAACGATCTGATAATCTTCATGACCTTTGCCTGCAATCAATACTACGTCTCCTTTTTCGGCAAACATACAAGCCGTACGAATTGCTTCGCGACGATCAGCAATAGTCAGTGTTTTCTTACGATCTATTATATCGAGTCCCTCAAGCATATCATTTAATATATCCTGAGGCTCTTCATTTCTCGGATTATCTGAGGTCAGAATCACACGATCACTTAACTTCGCAGATTCCTTAGCCATAATCGGACGCTTACCTTTGTCACGATTTCCGCCGCAGCCAACTACAGTAATTACACGTCCGTTACCATCAAGTACTTCATGTATTGCATTAAGCACATTAGTTAAAGCATCCGGTGTATGCGCATAATCCACAATCGCAGTATATCCACGCTTGGATCGAAGTGTCTCAAAACGGCCCGAAACAGGCTTTTCTTTACTTAAGGCAACCAGCATATCAGGTATTGATTTACCTAGTTGATTAGCCGCGCCAATCACTGCCAGTAAATTATAAGCGTTAAATACACCTACAAAAGGCAGAACAGCCTCTATCCCATTAACTTCCAAAGTCATTCCATCAAAATGATTCTCAATAATTTTACCTTTGTAATCAGCTAATGTTTTCAATGAGTATGTATATTTACGAGCTTCACAATTCTGAAGCATAACCAGTCCGTTTTTATCATCGGCATTCGTAATCGCAAAAGCATCTTTAGGTAAAGCATCAAAAAACTTCTTTTTTGCTTTCAGATAAGCATCAAACGTTTTGTGGTAATCCAGATGATCACGAGTCAGGTTTGTAAATATGCCTCCTTCAAAACGTAAGCCACTGATCCGATTCTGATCTACCGAATGAGAACTTACTTCCATAAAAACATAATCGCAATCTGCTTTTACCATCTCATTAAGTAACGCATTCAGATGAATTGCATCGGGAGTCGTATGTGTAGCTTCATAGGCTTCATCATTAATATAATTACAAACCGTAGAAAGTAAACCTGTACGATGCCCCATTGCCCGGAATGTCTTATATAAAAGTGTTGCTGTCGTTGTTTTACCATTTGTTCCGGTCACACCCACCAACGATAATTTTTCAGATGGATAATCAAACCAGGCTGCTGCTAATTTACCTAATGCATCCGAACTGTCTTTCACCAAAACATAAGTAACCTGTTCGCTCAACAAAACCGGTAATTGCTCACAAACCACAACAGACGCCCCTTGCTCCTGTGCTTTCTCTATATAATCATGTCCATCCGTAGCCGTACCTCTTACAGCAAGGAACATACCTCCTTCTTTAACTTCTCTTGAATCGGACGTAATCTGTGAAACTTCTATATTTTCATTTCCTTTTATCTCGCACATCAAGCGAGATAATAAGCCTTTTAAAATCTTTTTCATAATTATCTTCGTTTGTCTAGTTTAGTTTAATCGTATAAATACCGTATTTCCCTTATTCGCTCTGGCACCACCCTGAATCGATTGAGACACCACTTTACCTTTTCCCGAAACGGAGACACGCAGTCCCTGCGATTCGAGCAAATAAAGCGCATCACGCAATCCCAGTCCTACAACATTCGGAACCAATCCGTCCCTGATAGTAATAGGTGCGATTGCAATCCCGTTTTCATCGGATTTTGTTTTGGTCCATTTCGTCGAAGCAATTTCTTCTGTTTCAGAGACCTCCAAATCCAACTCATCCATCAAGGACTCCAGATTCTTAAGATTTCCACCTTTAGTTAAAGGAGTAAACAGCAACGTCGAATCCAGAGGAACATCTTTAGCCTCTACCCTGAAAGCACGAGCATATTCTTGCTCTGCAATACGTTTCATAACTGCACCGGCCATAGCTCCTCCGGATGCATAACCATTACGAGGACGACGAATCACAACAATACCTGAGTACTTAGGATTATCAGCCGGGAAATAACCACAGAAAGACACCTGGTGTCCTCCCATTCCATAACCTGATCGGCCAAGAGAAACCTGAGCCGTACCCGTTTTACCAGCTAATTTTATATATGGAGAGTATGCTCCTTTACCTGTCCCAATCTCAACAACCCCTTCCATCATTCTCTTTAGTTTATTCAACGTTGAATATGAACATATAGAAGGATTCAAAACCTCTGTTTTATATTCTTTTATAATAGTACCCTGATCTACAATTCTTTTCACAAAGTGCGGTGCAACCATTTTACCACCATTAGCTATTGCATTGAAAAAAGCCAGAGAGTATATCGGAGGTATCTGGGTTTCATATCCCATAGACATCCAGGGGAGCGTCGTTGACCACCACATATCCTTATTCTTAACCGGATGTTTAATTTTAGGGACCCCTGCACCCGGAATAGGCATCCAGAATGTCTTATTCAATCCGATTTTATATAATCCTTCTACAAACTTTGCGGGATCATCCTTATAATTCTGCTCGATAATTTTGGCAATACCGATATTTGAAGAATTATGAATAATTTCAGGAACAGTTAACCAACCATATCCACCTTTATTCCAGTTGTGATCTTTCATTACCCGACGATGGATGGCCCAAGCTCCGTTTTCACAAAACACAGAATCATTCACATCTACAACGCCATCTTCGAGCGCTACCATCATCGAAGCTATTTTGAACGTAGAACCCGGTTCTAATTCATCAGCCACAGCATGGTTTTTGGTTTCAGCATAAACGCCTTCAGCGACACGGCCCATATTTGAGATAGCACGGACCTCGCCTGTTTTTACATCCATCAACACCACCAATCCCATTTCGGCATCTAACGTCTGTAACTGTTCACGTAATACACGTTCTACAATATCTTGTGTTTTCACATCAATCGTTGTGACTATATCACATCCGTCCTTCGGATCTTTCAACTTCTCAACAACGTTATAACCTCTGATCCTTCTACGGATACCTTTTCCGGGAATACCTCTCAGCAGTGAATCAAACTCAAGTTCTAAGCCATTTTTACCGCCCTTCCCTTTATCTGCGTAAACATCGCCAATGGTACGTGAGGCTAATGACCCGAAAGGTTTCTCGCGCTGGAGCAATTCTTTCTCATATAGTCCGTTCATGCCCTTACTTAACGACAAAAACGGATATTTCTGAATCTCCATTTTATCTACAAACGATACCCGTTTGTTTGACAGATAAAATTGACGGGATTTCGTTTTATATCCGTTCATTATATGTCGCTCATACTGTTGAGAAGACTTATCCCCTATTTTTGCGGAAAGTTTTTTTGCTAATTCCGGCAGCGTATCTGTAAGCATTTTCCGCGTTTTATCCTTATAGCGCTCTGCTGAATAACCATCAGCTTTAAAGTCTATAAGTAAATAATAATAAGGAATGCTACTTGCCAAAACCTTACCGTCATGCGAAAGAATGTCACCACGCTGCGGTTCGAGAACAACTTCCCGAACTGCATTTTCGACACTTTTCTTACGCCATTCATCGCCCTCGACAAGATAAATATAGCAAGCCCGAAAAATGATACCAATAAAGAAAATCAGAATAACTGAGATCAATAAAAAATACTTCAAGAATAAAACATCTTTCTTATTCTTTCTATTCTCCTTATTTATCATAAGTAAATTATATATATACACACCGAAAAATAAGGTTCGGTGTGTTTATGTTCTACAGCATTTATCGAAAGAGAATTTACTAAATATACAACCTAATCTAATGTTATAGGTGGAGTTTGTGACTCAACCAGATCAATTCCCATAGCATTTAGTCTAAGTTTTAATTGTGATTGCCTGCTTTGCCCCATAACTTCTGACGACTGAGTCACAGCCCGGTAACGCAATTCTCTTAACTCCTTGTTCAACCGCGCAATTTTAGTCATTTGCCGTTGTCCTTCATACCTGTTCCAGATATAAAAAATCATCATGAAGAAAATAACTGCTATTGGCAACAAGTGTTTTCCCTGTAAATTTTCGGCAATTGCTTTACCGCTTAGTATTGATTTAAAAGTAATACGTGTACTTTTCTTTTCTGTCTTACTTGAATCCATAACCTCCAATGATTCAAATTATTCACTATTTTATAATTTTTCGGCGATACGTAATTTAGCACTACGTGCTCTTGGGTTGCGTTCGATTTCCTCATCCGTAGGAATAATCATCTTAGCAGGCTTTAAGTTTGCCGTTGTATTTCCGAAAAAGTCTTTTTCTACTTTCCCTTCAAAATTACCGGTTTTCATAAAGTTTTTCACCAAACGATCTTCCAGAGAATGATACGTGATAACAACCAATTTACCGCCTTTTTCTAATAATTCTTCTGCTTGTTTAAGCATTTGTTTAAGAGCCACTAATTCATCGTTAACTTCTATGCGTAAAGCCTGAAATACCTGTGCAAGCTCTTTCTTCTCACGCAATCGATTGATACATGGCTTGATAATTGACAAAAATTGTTCTACAGTTTCTATCTTTTCAGTTTCACGACTTTTACAAATAACCGATGCCAGTTTACGGGCATTTTTCATTTCTCCGTAGAAATAAAAAATATCAGCCAATTGAGCTTCCGAATACTCATTCAAAATTTCCACAGCCGATTTCCCTGCTTTTTGATTCATTCGCATATCCAGTTTACTATCGAAACGAAACGAGAATCCACGTGTTTCGTCATCAAAGTGATGAGATGAAACGCCTAAGTCAGCTAATAAACCATCGATTTTCTCAACATCGTGATAACGCATAAAATTCTCTAAATAACGAAAGTTACTTCTAACGAAAGTAAAACGGTTATCTTCGAAACTATTTTTTGCGGCATCTTCGTCCTGATCAAAACTATATAAGTGTCCGTTTTCTCCAAGCTCCTGCAGAATAGCTTTTGAGTGTCCTCCACCTCCAAAAGTAACATCTACATAGATGCCGTTTGGCTTGATATCCAGACCCTTCAAACACTCTTCCAACAATACAGGAACATGGTAAACAGTATCCATATTTTGCATAATCATTTTTTCCTTAATATTTTTGGTAAAGGTAAAAATTATTCAAGAATACGCCCTTAGCTCTTTCAAAAAAGTTATCAACGAATTTCCTATTTCTCATTCATCTTCCTCCAGTGTTTCACTAATCGGATAATTGCGGAAACGCACAAAAGTTTCAATGAGTTCCTCATCATCATATAAGTTTATCCGATATGTAGGACAAAGCACTGTCATACGTCGGTTTTGCAACTCTCGGATCAAAGCAAAACTAAAACTCGGTTCGCCCAAAACCATCACTGCATTCTTTCTCTCATCATTTTCCCAGACAACCTTTGCGATTCTGTCTGCCAACATTTTAGCCAGATCAGTCAGCGCTGACGTTGAAGCCTCGGGATCTATTTCAGGCATACGAAATTCATATAATCTTCCGTAAAGTTTTGCTTCATCCAATTGTGCGTCCTGCCAATCAGAAAGCGGGATATTTGATACATTGACAAACATACTGGTAAATTATTTATTGAAAAATATGACGACATATTCGAGAAGTCATCTTAAATATAAAACTCTTTTTAACAAAACACTTTTAGCTTCTTATTTGTTTA
Organism: Bacteroidales bacterium; assembly: GCA_051657185.1. GTDB lineage: Bacteria > Bacteroidota > Bacteroidia > Bacteroidales > UBA7332 > UBA7332. The sequence goes on from JBOFKE010000163.1 coordinate 9,306, forward strand.
CCACCAAACATAAGTAAAAAAAAATATTTCAATCATTTTACTGCATATTATTTGCATAATGAAATAAATTAATATATTTGCAGCATCGTAAATATCAAAACGACAAAAAAACAGGGATGAATATATCTTTACTAAATAATAAAGCATGGTGGTGGCACAGCAAAGAGTTTTGTTGTGAGTATCTGCTTTATATATAATCGTAAAGAAAATCATACTGATTTATCTTAGAACCGATAAAAAATAAAATCAAAATATAGAAGCCCGTTACTTGCAACACAAGTAACGGGCTTTTTTCGTTTAATTTCTAATAATAGTTTGTAATGAAAACGCGTAAATTTATCTTAAGTGAGAGAGAGATGCCAACTCAATGGTATAACATTGTTGCAGATATGAAAAATAAACCTCTTCCGACATTACATCCGGGGACTAAAGAACCCATCAAACCGGAAGATTTACTTGGTTTATTCCCGAAAGGCATTGTAGAACAAGAGCTCTCAACCGAAGCTTTTATTGATATTCCGGAAGAAGTACAAGATCTCTACAAGGTTTATCGCCCTACACCACTTGTACGTGCTTACGCTTTGGAAAAAGCATTAGACACGCCTGCTAAGATCTATTTCAAAAACGAAAGTGTGAGTCCTGTCGGTTCCCACAAATTAAACTCAGCTATTCCGCAAGCCTACTATAATATGCTGGACGGAGTAAAAAATATCACAACTGAAACAGGTGCCGGACAATGGGGCGCATCTATGAGTTATGCCTGCAAACACTTCGGATTAGATCTGACTGTATTCATGGTGAAAGTAAGCTACGAACAAAAACCTTACCGCAAATCTATGATGAATACATGGGGAGCAAACGTGATTGCATCTCCAAGTAATCTGACTAAAAATGGTCGTGAGATTCTACGCAGACACCCGAATACGACAGGAAGCTTAGGTATGGCCATTTCTGAAGCAGTTGAAGTTGCAATGACTCAGCCAAATACAAAATACGCGTTAGGCAGTGTCCTTAACCACGTGATTCTTCATCAGACAATTATTGGTTTAGAGTCCGAAAAACAAATGGAAATGGCTGAAGCCTATCCGGACATCGTGATCGGCTGCTTCGGCGGTGGATCAAACTTCTCCGGGATCGCATTCCCATTTCTAAAAAATACGCTACGTGACGACAAGAAGATTCGTATCATTGCTGCCGAACCTGCATCCTGTCCGAAACTTACAAGAGGTACTTTCCAATATGACTTCGGCGATACAGAAGGACTTACTCCCCTTATACCGATGTATACACTTGGTCATGATTTCGAACCGGCTGCCATACATGCGGGCGGACTTCGTTATCACGGAGCAGGCTCTATCGTAAGTCAACTTTTGAAAGACAATTTGATCGAAGCTCAGTCTGTACCTCAGCTAGAAACATTCGAAGCAGGAGTTCTATTTGCAAGAACAGAGGGAATCATTCCGGCTCCAGAATCGACTCACGCAATTGCAGTAGCGATTCGCGAAGCTCTAAAAGCAAAAGAAGAAGGCGTAAGCAAAAATATATTATTCAATCTTTCTGGTCATGGCTTGATTGATATGGCATCTTATGATAAATACTTCTCTGGTGAACTATCTAATTACTCTGTATCAGCAAATCAAATTTTAGAAAGCACACAAAGGTTATCTCAAATAATCCTTTAATCAAACACCAAATTATGATCCTATTGCAATCCTGAACTTCGGGATCTGCAATAGGATTTTTTGTATAAATCATCCATACAGACACCCTCATTCTTGATATATAGTAAAATCTCACACATTACTAAACAAATCTTTTCCTAAAAGCATTATAAGTAAATACACTCAAACCTAAACCTAAATAAAATATAGCAATGAAGAGTTATTTGTATTTCCTGCTACTTATAGCAGCCCTTTTCGCCTGCGCATCTTGTGATGACAAGAAAGATAAAGATCATGAGAAGGATAAAAAAGATCCACTTCCGTCCTGGAACGATACTCAAATAAAAAGTCAATTGATAGACTATGTAAAGAATGCGAAAAGCAATATTCCCAAAGACGATCGCGTAGCCGTATTCGATATGGACGGAACCATAGCCTGCGAAGCACCGCTTTGGTTTGAAATGGCTATTGCCGTACAAGGAATGGTAGATCAGCTAAAACAAGATTCTACACTCATCCAGAAAACCGAATACAAGTACGCTCAACTTCTTTCTCAGAATCCGAACGATACAACCGTTACGAATCATTGGGTCGTAGATGGAGTTAATTATCTCGATTCGATCGTTCTTAAAGCATTTGCCGGAAAAACATCAGAAGAGTATATTTCTTATGCCAGAAATTATCTGACAACGACACAAGCTCCTCGCTTTGATCGCCCTTATGCTCAATTGTTCTACCAACCCATGCTTGAGTTGCTGGAATATCTGGACGATGCGAAATTCGAAATCTATATTGTTTCGGGATCTCTTTCGGGAACAGTATGGAGTATTTGTCCGCAAACACTCGACATGGATCGCGATCAACTTATCGGCACAAGACAGGTAAAGATTCCGGTTTACGGTCCGGAAGGAGCAAAATTCATTCTTCAGAAAAATATTTATCAACCCAAAAACGATGGCAATGGTAAATCCGTAAATATCTACGATCAAATTGGCAAAATACCTGTATTCGCATTTGGCAACACAGCCGGCGATTTCGGTATGTTCCATCTAGCATCTTCTTCTCCTTATCCTCATATGGCATTAATGCTCAATCATGATGA